>JBBSNC010000089.1:0-10204 GCA_038232855.1 Actinomycetales bacterium | reverse complement strand
GGCCTCCACTCGGGGGAGCAAGAGTTGGTGCCGGCGGCTCAGGTGCGGACACCGACGATCGTCATAGCGAGTCCGGCCGGGTCGACGTACTGACAGGTCACGACAACGGGCTTCAAGCAGGCACCCGCCCAGCCCATAACTGTGTCCTCTCATCGAGTCGTCGCGCTTGGCACAATTGTGCTCGCGAGAGCCACTGCTTGTCATCACCGCTGTGGGGGAAGCGCGGTGCCGGGTCTGACTGACGCCGGCGCCAACGCGGGCTCACCACCACAGGGCCGCCGCCGCACCCAGCAGTCCTACCAGCAGCAGGCTCAGCGCCCACACTGTGTCAAGGTTGAACCACGTGCGCGACACAGCCCGCAAGCCGAACCAGCGGTAGACCAGCACGGCCAACAACGCGCCGGCCGACACCATCGCCAGCGTGTGGGCGGCGGCGACCAGCAACGCTGGCACAGTGTGGTCGGTCACGAGTTGGCTCAGGGCAGCGTGCTGGCCTGTCATGTTTTGATGGTCCATCGACAAGAAGATCGGCAACAGCATCAGGCCGGCCCCGTGGGCGGTCGCAGCAAGGAACGACCACCACACGAGCCGGTGCGGGGCAACCCGAGCGAGGTACTTGGGGTGATGCGACCGCGACACCAGCAGGTATCCGCCGAAAGCCACGGCGACGCCCGACGCCACCAGCCGGATCGGCGTCTGCCACTCGACGAGCGCACTGAACATCGAGAACGGCAGCAAGATCACGGCCATCGCCAGGAAGTGGCCGAGCGCCAACATCCCCAGGGCACTGGCCAGCGCCGAGCGCCGGCGCTCCATCAGCGCGGCCGAGACCGCCAGCGGCCAGCCCATGCCGGGGTTCAGCCCGTGATAGATCCCGGAGAGCGCAACCGTCAACCAAAGCGCGGCGGTGGACGCCTCGCCCATGTTCACCGTGGGTGAGCGCGCTCAGGCGGAGGGGTAACAGAAGCTGTCGGTCGAGCAGTCTCCGCCCTCCAGGCGGATCTGGTGGGAGCGGTAGTTGTCGGGGAACTCGACCCAGAAGTCTTCGTCTAGGGTCAGCCCCCCTTCGTCACCCGCGTCCGCCTTCACCATGGCGGCGGGGACCCCGTCGGGATAGAACTGGTCATCCCAGGTGGAGTAGAGCGAGTTGGTCCAGTAGACCCGCTTGCCGTCGCGGCTGATCTCGACCATCTGAGGTCCACCCAGGTATGCCGCCCCGCTGGGGTGTGCGGTCTTGCGGGTGATCCCGCCGGTGTGGACCGAGCCGACGAGTGTTGGGTTCATCGGGTCGCTGACGTCGTACTGACGCATCTCCCCGGTGCCCCAGCATGAGACGTAGAGGAACCGGTCGTCCAGAGACAGGTCGATGTCGGTGACCAAAGGCGGCACCGCCTCGAATCCCTTGAGCAGCGACGGCAGATCATCAGCGTCCGCGGGCTCGGGCGGGATCGTCGCGGTCTTCTTCACGTGGAACTCACCGTTCTCGCGCCACCAGGTCCAGATCGACCCCTCGAGGTTGGTGGTGTCGACGACGACGCCGCAGAAGCCGTACTCGCGTGAGGGGTCGTGGGCTGGCCGCACCTCGAGGGCCATCTGGTGGTTCTCGCCGAGGTCGATGGTCTGCACGTTGCGTCGGCCGCGCAAGTCCCAGAAATGGAGGCGGTGGCCGTACTTGTTGCTCAGCAGGTCTTCGGGGACGATGCCGCCCTCGAACTGCGGCGGCAGTCCCCACTCGGAGGAGACCATGTAGTCGCGCGGAAGATTCCACCAGAAGTCGTAGTGCTTGTCCTGAACACCACGGTCGATCTCCCACCGGCCGAGCACCTCGAAGGTCTCGCAGTCCATGATGAAGATGCCGGGAGGGCCGTCGGTGCCGTCCGCCCCGCCGCCGCCGAGCGTCGAGACGTAGATCCCCTCGGGGCCGCAGTGGATCGTGTGCGGCCTCGAGTAGCCCGTCTTCGCGAAGATCTCCTCAGGCTCGATGACCTTGTGCAGCTTGGCTGCCCTCGGTCCACCTTTGACGTCGACGACGTAGATCCGCGACGACCGGATGCCCGGGATGATCAGGTAGCGGCGCTCAAGGAAGGCGTGACCTGTCAACGGTGACAGCGCCGAGGAGCAGGCGTTCCAGCCGAAGTGGTGGAACTCGTCGCCGGTGTTCGGCATCAGCACCTGGTGGACGATTTTGCCGAATGACGCAGAGTCGGGGTCGACGTCGACGACGGCCAGCCCGTCGGGTGCGGAGCCGTCGGGGCTCAGCATCAGCGTGTAGGCCAGCGTCTCGGCGGGCGCTTCCATCGCCAGTCGTGGTGAGGCATGGAAGGTGACGTCGGGCCTGGCTGACATGGGGTACCTCCGGAGTGGGCGACGAATCCTATGGCCAATGTAGGGCAGGATTGCTGAGGTCGCCAGAGCCACGGTTGGGTCGGTCCGACCAACGTGTGCTGAAGGCGGCCAATGGTGGCGCCGACCCAAGAAAGCCGAGGGAGTGTTCGTCAGATCGTCCACGAACCTCTCCTATCCCCCGGCGCGGGGACCGGACCGACTCGGCCACTAGCAGACCTCCAAGAATCGTTATTGCAAAGTCTTCGCAATAACGGCCCTTCCTGCGTAAGATCACGATATGCCCCTCACGCGCATCGCCAGCAAATTGTCGCTCACTCTCACCCTGGGGGCGGTGCTGTTGACCGGGTGCTCAAGCACAGACTCAGCGAACGCAGTGGACGCCAACGAAGATGCGGAACTTCGGGTCGTCACCACGGTTGCTCCCATCACCTCGATCGTGGCCAGCATCGGCGGCGACCGCACCCAGATCACTGGCCTGGTCCCCGAGGGGACGAACTCGCATACCTTCGACCCGCCACCCAGTGCGGCCGCCGTGCTGTCTGAGGCCGACATCGTCTTCATCAACGGCTTGAAACTGGAGGAGCCGACGAAGGATCTAGCCGAGGCCAACATGGCGGACGAGGCGACTCTCGTCCAGATCGGCACCGAGGTACTGCCCGAAAGCGACTACATCTATGACTTTTCCTTCCCCAAGGATGAGGGCAAGCCAAACCCTCATCTCTGGACGGATCCGACCTACGCCATCAAGTACGCCGAGGTCATCGCAGACACTCTGAGTGAGGCAGACCCCGACGGCGCGTCGACATACGAAGCAAACTACGACGACTTCGAAGCCCAGGCCACTGAACTCTCGGAAGCCCTGAAGGCCGATCAGAAGACCATCCCTGAAGGTGACAAGGAACTGTTGACTTACCACGATGCCTATGCCTACTTCGCGAAAACCTACGACTGGACGGTGATCGGAGCCATCCAGCCGAAGAACTTCGAGGACCCCACGCCGCGCGAAGTGGGGGCGCTGATCGACCAGGTCAAGGCCGAGGACGTGCCCGTGATCTTTGGCTCCGAAGTCTTCCCCTCCGAGGTTTTGGAGGAGGTCGGTCGAGCCACTGGGGCACGCTATGAAGACACGCTGCGCGACGACGATCTCCCGGGCGGACCCGGAGATCCGGAACACTCCTGGGCCGGCCTGATGCGCTACGACTACGTCACGATGATCGATGGTCTCGGCGGCTCGACCGTCGAACTTGCCGCACTCGACCTGACTACGACCGTCCAGGACGACGCAAACTACCCCCAATGAGCTCCCAGGATGCAGGAGCTGGCGACCTCGTCACAGTGACCGACGCTTCGTTCGCCTACGACGCCGAGCCGGTCCTGCAACACATCGACCTCTGCATCCGCGAGCGGGATTTCATCGGGGTCGTCGGTCCCTCTGGCTCCGGGAAGACCTCGCTGCTTCGCCTGCTCCTCGGCACCGCCAGACCGCATACCGGGACTGTGACCCGACGCCCCGACATCGCCGTGGCCTACGTGCCTCAGCTGGAGACGGTGAACTGGAACTTCCCGGTCACCGTGTTCGAGTGCGTCCTGATGGCGCGCTCCGGCCGGTTGCTGCCCTGGACGACCCGGCAGGAGCGCTCCGACGTGCATCGCGTCCTGGATCGCTTGGGGATCGGCCACCTGGCCGGGCGACATATCCGCGACCTGTCAGGAGGACAGCAGCAACGGATGTTTATTGCCCGAGCGCTGCTGCGCCAACCCCGGCTCCTGCTGATGGACGAACCCACCTCCGGGGTCGATGTCACCAGCCGTCACGACATGCTGCACCTGCTCGGTGAACTCAATGCCGAGGGGGTCTCCATCTTGTTGACGACCCATGACCTGAACGGGGTCGCCGCGCACCTACCGCAGCTCATTGCGCTGCATCGGTCGGTGATCGCCGTGGGCACGCCTCGCCAGGTCATCAACGGGCCGGTCCTGGAGCAGACGTTCGGTGCCCCCGTGGAAGTGTTGGAGCACCTGGGTATGCAGGTAGTCCTGGACCACTACGGCCTCCCCGCTCACCAGGGTGAACCGCACCAGGTCGAGCAATGATCGAGGCACTCCTGGCGCCCTTTGCCTACGCCTTCTTCACCAAGGGGCTGCTCGTCGCCACGCTGGCTGGCGGCCTATGCGGGCTGATCGGCGTTTACATCACGCTGCGCGGGATGAGCTACATCGGGCACGGCTTGTCGCACGCCATCTTCGGCGGTTTCGCGGCCAGTTCGGTGATCAGCATCAACTACTACCTTGGGGCCGGCCTCTGGGGGCTGGCCTCGGCATTGGCTATCAACAAGGTCACCCGGAGTCGGCGGATCGGCGCCGATGCCGCAATCGGAGTCATCACGACATCCTCGTTTGCCCTCGGCGTGGCGCTACTGACCTACTACGGCAGCAAGGGGCCCAATTTCGACGCTGCGTTGTTCGGCAGCATCATCGGCGTCACCAGTGGGGATGTCTGGGCGCTCGCCGCCATCACGGTCTTCACCATCGCGGTGATCTTCGCGAACTATCGCGCGCTGCTGTTTGCGACTTTCGACCCCGACGTGGCCGACGTCAGTGGGGTCCGGGTCGCACGCACGGACGCGCTGCTTATGCTCGTGCTGTCACTGGCCATCCTGGCGACCCTGACGGTCATCGGCGTCACGTTGGTCGCCGCCACCCTGGTGATCCCCGCTGTGGTGGCGCGGATGCTGACTAACCGGTTCTCGGTGATGTTGTGGTCATCCAGCCTGATCGGCGCCGTCTCCGGGTTCGTCGGGATGAATCTGAGCTACCACCTGGATGTGCCCTCGGGCACGATGATCGTGCTGACCGGCGCCTTCGCATTCTGCGTGGTGCTGATGGTGACCGGGGGACACCGTCTGGCTCGCACGACCGTGCGCGGCAGGCGCTCTGAGGTTGCTGTCACGGGGACTGCGTGAAGACATGCTGCCGCACCCACGCGTGCATGGCGATGGCCGCTGCCGCCCCGGCATTGATGGAGCGCGTTGAGCCGAACTGCGAGATAGCCAAGACCTGATCGGCTGCCTCAAGAGCCTCCGGGCTGAGCCCCGGCCCCTCCTGACCAAAGAACAGGACGCACCGCCGCGGCAAGCGGGCTGTCTCAAGCGGCTCCGCATCCTCGGTATTTTCCATAGCAACCAGGGGTATGCCGTCCGCCCAGTCGAGCAAGTCGGCAACGCTCGGATGGTGGTGTTCGTGTTGATAGCGGTCGGTCACCATCGCTCCGCGCCGATTCCACCGTCTCTTGCCGACAATGTGAAAGGCGGCGACATTGAACGCATTGGCGGTCCGGATCACCGAGCCGATATTGAAGTCGTGACCCCAGTTCTCTACGGCGATGTGCAGGTCGTGACGCCGCAGGTCGAGGTCGGCGACGATTGCCTCATGCCGCCAATACCGATACTGATCGAGCACGTTGCGTCGGTCACCCTCGGTCAACAGGGTGGGGTCCAGGTGCTGGGGTAGTTCTCCGGCTTGGGTAGGCCACGGCCCTTGCCACGGGCCGACGCCGACTGGTGGTCCCTCCTGGCCCGCCCGCCCGGCTGCACCGGTCCACTCATCGGGTACCACTGCACATTCCCATCTGCCCGGTGGTCGCTCGTGCAACCGGGCAGAACTAATTGTCGCACCGCCGGAGATAGCGATAGCCGCGGTGAGCCAAGCACACTACGGTGTGGTCACGGGGTTGAGATCGCTCACGGCCCCACCCAGCGGCTGCGAAAGTCGTGTGATCGAAGAGAAATGGATAGCGACATGGACACGATGCAATGGCTCCTGATCGGCCTGCTCCTGCTGCTGATCGCTGGCGGGATCTTCATGTTGACCCGCAGCCCCGGTGGCAAAGGTCAACAATCGGCTGACCAACCGGCCCGCGACCATGAGGCCGACAGCGTCGCCAGCCGCGATGTTGGCGGCTCCCACGTGGCCTCGGCCGATGCAGGGACTGTCGATGGACCGCAGCTGTATGACCAAGAAGCCGACCTGACCAACGAGGGAGGGAATGCCTCATACGACGATGCCGCCCGGCAAGACACGGCAACGGGGGCCGACGTGCCCGTCGTCGAGGACGAGCCGATCATCCATGAGAACGATCAGGACGCGGAGGCAGCCGCCCAGGAGGACCTGCGTGACCCCTTTGATCATGGGGACCGCGAGCAGATGACCTACGGTCAACCCCCCGCAGAAGACTTTGCCTCCGAGACGACCTACGCCACACCCTCCGAAGATGACGATGCCTTGGATTCCCAAGAGGCCCATCGGGCGGCTCCCGGCTCGGACAATCCCGGTCCTCAGACGGCGCACGAGCCCGACCAAGTGCGTGACCCCGACCAAGGCAGCCCCGGAGGCGCCAGCCAAGGTGAGGACGAGGCGACCTACGCCGAGCACACCGATGACCACACTGCGGGCGCCGACAACGTAGGCCCGCAAGCGGAGGGCGAAGCCTGGTCGGATCGCAGCCCCGACCAAGGCAGCCCCGGTTCGCGCAGCCGGGGCAGGGGTCAATCTATGAATGCCGCAACGGCGGACTCCGACACGGCTGAAGCCAACGACGTAGATGCGTTCCAATCGACGCTCGAGGAGAGCGACCAGGAATTCCACTCGGACGGACAGAGCGCTGAGCATCTGCTCGGCACCGGTGACGGCAGCAAGGATGACACCTACAGCACCCAGGGCGCTCCGCACTACGGTTCACACGCCGCTACACCGGATGAGCTTGAGGACGAGGATGACCGAGAGGTCGTTCCAGGCGAATCCTGGGACGCAAGTGGCGATAACTCCGTCGGTGGTCATGACGCCGGCTCGGAAAACCCCGGACCCGAGGAGGGCGAGGGCGCTGAGATTCGCGACCCCGACCAAGGAAGTCCTGGTCTCGAGAGCCAGTCCGGCGACGAGGCCACCTATGACTCGGAAGAGATCACGGACCTGACCGGCGAGCAAGACACCGTCGCTCAAGCCCAAGCAGACCACGCAGACGGCACGCTCAAAGACGAGACCCATCGTGCTGACCACGACGGCGACGTCCACGACGACGAACACCGCGACAGTGAATTCCACGACGGTGAGCACCGTGACAGCGACGTTCACGACGACGAGGACCATGACCGTGAATTCCGCGACGGTAAGGCAGACAGCGGCGGATCGCACGACAGTCAGACCGCCGGCTTCGCCTCACCAGCCGACCACGACGACCAGGCCCAAGCAGACCACGCAGACGGCACGCTCGAAGACGAAACCCATCGTGCTGACCACGGCGGCGAGAGTCACGACGGTGAGCACCGTGACGGCGAGAGTCACGACGGCGAAGGCCGTGACACCGAATTCCGCGATGGCGAGGACCATGACCGTGAATTCCGCGACGGCGAAGGCCGCGACAGCGGGGTAGACGACAGCGGGGTAGACGACGGCGGATCGCACGACAGTCGCGCCGCCGACTTCGCTCCACTGGCCGACCACGACGATCAGGCCCAGGGCACGGAAGCCGCCACGTCTGATGAAGCCGTCCACGTCGAGCCAAGCCCTTATGGCCCGGGATCGGCGCTCCCCCTCGATGATGGTTCGGCACCCGAGGGTTTCGACATCAAGGGGAACGCCGGTTCAATGCTGTTCCACACACCTGACTCTCCAGGCTTTGAACCCTGCACCGCCGAGGTGTGGTTCGAGAACGAAGACGCAGCGCGGTCAGCTGGCTTTGCCCACTGGGATCGCAAACGACGCTGACTCCTCAGTCAAGATGGAACGCCCCCGCGTGCTCGGCATACGGGGGCGTTTTGTATGCCGGCAACATTCCTTCCTGCTCACCTCGTGCCCAGCGCCCGCGTAGACTCAACAGTCCAGGCTCGCGCCAGTCGACGAATGCCACCTGCCGAGGCCTTCTGCCGGGCCATGATGTGGCACAACCCCTGACCGGGTGGCAGCGGGTCCACCCAGCGGGCTTGATGAGTGAATCTCGCCGATTGAGCCAGATCATGTGTTCGGCATTCGAATATGCGTTCTGTATGGCGCTAGTAAATTCTTCTCCTCACATGGGCGACCACCGAACACTTTCGCCCCAAACGCCGCATTTACGTGAGCAGCGGTCAATACATCTCCGGGTCGATCCTCAGCTCGCGTGCACCCGCCCGCGCCAGCCATGGCTCCGAGCGCTCCGTCATCCGCTATGTGATGGCATCCTCGGGCAACGTGCGCTCTGGCGCCGGATCGAGGTATCAGGTGGTGGCCAGTCTGCGCCGTAACACCAGGGTCACTGGCACGCTCACCAGCAACGGCTGGCTGAAGATCGGCTCTGCCGATGTATCTCGAGCAACATCCTGCGTGGGGAGTCCACCGGGTCCGTGCCCAGTGGTAGCGCGGTGCTCGCGGAAGCCAGCAGATACGCCGGGATCATGTACGTCTACGGTGGCGATGACCCCTCGGGCTTCGACTGCTCCGGCTATACCCAGTACGTCTTCAAGCGACTCGGCGTGGTGTTGCCTCGCGTCGTCTCACAGCAACGCGCCGCCACGACACCGATCAGTTCGCCGAGCGTCGGCGACCTAGTGTTCTGGGGTACCGGACACGTCGCGATCTATGCTGGCGATGGCTACATCTATGACTCGGGGCGCACCGGGCTGCCCGTTCAGAAGCGCAAGATGTTTTCCGGCGTCACCGGCTATGGCCGGGTGGGCTAAGCAAGCCGCAAGTCACTGAGGCTATATGCCGACCGGTACGCCACTCCGGCCTCGCCGATGACCACATCGGCCCCACTGTCTCGGTCGGCGATGACCGCGACGGCGACGACCGTGGCCCCTGCTTCTCGGCAGGCCGCCACGGCAGTCAGCGGCGAATTGCCCGTGGTCGAAGTGTCCTCCACCACCAGGACTCGACGGCCGGTGATCGAAGGGCCTTCGATCCGCTGCTGCATACCGTGCGTCTTGCCCGTCTTGCGGACCACAAACGCATCGAGATGTCGCCCCTGCGCCGCAGCGGCGTGCAGCATGGCAACGGCCACCGGGTCCGCCCCCATCGTCAATCCGCCCACGGCGTCGATCTCCAGATCGGCAACCAGCTCATTCATGACGTGGCCCACCAACGGCGCTGCCGCTCCATCAAGGGTGACCCGGCGCAGATCGAAGTAATAATCCGCCTCGGCACCCGAAGACAGGGTGACCCGCCCGTGCACGATGGCCTGATCGCGGATCATCTCCAGCAACTGCTGACGTGGGGTGCTCACAAGCGCCGAGTCTAACCGCCGCGCACTCAGTCCAGGCCGAGGCTCATGTCTTCCTGGTGATATACGCCGAGCCGCTCACACGCCTCGTTGAGCAACCGCTGCACGCTGAGTGAGTCATCCAACGGCATGATGCTCGACTCCGTTGCCCCCGCCTGGATGCACTCGGTGACCTCGATCAGCTCGTGGCTATAGCCCTCGCCCAGCGGTGGGGCCTCAACGGTGCGGGGGGCGCTGCCTGCGGTCGTGACCACGACTGAATGCGGGTGGTGAAACCGCGGGGGTATGTCGATCCATCCGTGGGTGCCCAGGATCCGGGCAGCACCCGGCGTCGGCCCGCGCAGCGAGCACGTCAGGGTTGCCGACCTGCCGTCGTCGTAGGCCAACAGCATGGCGGCATCCAGGTCTACACCAGTGGATGCCAGGGAGCCGACCAACTCCAGCCGGTCGGGGTTGCCGAGGAAATGCTGGGCCAACGAGACGACATACACCCCGAGATCGAGCATCGCCCCGCCAGCGAGCTCCTTGCTGAACAACCGATCGTCTGGGTCGAAGTCGCGTTGCACACCGAGGTCGGCTTGGACGCTGCGGACCTCCCCGATCTCG
>JBBSNC010000088.1:0-10336 GCA_038232855.1 Actinomycetales bacterium | reverse complement strand
GAGTCCGCGCTTCCGGCGACCGGCGATGCCTCGCTGCAGTCAGTCGGCGCCGTGTCGGTGTCAGCAACGGAAGCATCGGCCGGCACGACATCCGAAACCGAGCAACCGGATCCTGCTGCCCAGTCACCTGAAGCCGTCGAGGTTCCTCCGGCCGAGCAGCGGCAACCTCCTGTCACGCCCAGACGCAAGCGGGGACGAGTTGTCGCACCAGCGGGCCCCCCAGCTCCAGTTGGCGAGGATCAAGCGTAGTGCGGGCACGGATTGTGCGTGGGTTTGCTCGACCGGAGCGCCAGGCGTTAGTCTTGGCGGTCGGCACCCGGGGCATCTCAGCCACAGTTGGTAGGCCGTCATCATCAAACTTGAGGAAGTGAGTACCCCGTGTACGCGATTGTTCGTGCAGGCGCGCGCCAGGAGAAGGTCAGCGTCGGTGACGTCCTTATCATCGACAAGGTTGACACCCCCAGCGGCGAATCGCTGGAGTTGGCGCCCTTGCTCGTTGTCGACGGGGAAAACATCACTTCCGACGCAGCGGCGTTGGCTGCGGTGACGGTGACCGCCGAAGTCATCCAGGCCGCCAAGGGTCCCAAGATCGTGATCCAGAAGTTCAAGAACAAAACTGGCTACAAGAAGCGCCAGGGGCACCGACAACCACTCACTCAGATCAAGATCACCGCGATCGACATCTGAAAGAGATCAACCGGTCGGCATACTGACTAATCCCGAACTTCTCGCAAATCCAGCACTCGAGCAGACTCAGCAAAGGTAGGAAGCAGCGATGGCACACAAGAAGGGTGCATCCTCAACCCGTAACGGGCGCGACTCGAATGCGCAGCGACTCGGGGTCAAGCGCTTTGGCGGGCAAGCTGTGGGGGCCGGCGAGATCATCGTCCGCCAGCGCGGCACGCACTTTCACCCAGGTGTTGGCGTCGGCCGAGGCTCCGACGACACGTTGTTCGCCTTGATCGCCGGCACCGTTCAATTCGGCGCCAAGCGAGGCCGCAAGACCGTCAACATCGTTGAGCAGACCGCTTCGGTCTGACGCACAACCTCGACCGCTTCCGTGCGGTCTGCCTCAATGCCGGCAGGTGCCTTGCGCATCGCCGGCATTGTTGCGTCATACCGACGTTGTGATCTCGACGCCGGCCCCTCCGGAGAGGATGAGTGATGGCTACATTCGTTGACCGCGTCGTCCTGCATGTGCGCGGTGGCAACGGAGGGCATGGGGTCGCGTCGGTTCACCGCGAGAAGTTCAAGGCCTTAGGTGGGCCAGACGGTGGAACCGGTGGCAATGGCGGAAACGTGCTGATCAAGGTTGATCCCTCAGTCACCACCTTGCTTGACTATCACCGCCACCCGCACCGAGCGGCGCCCAGCGGAAAGCCGGGCGAAGGTCACGAACGCCATGGCGCGGGTGGCGAGGACCTTGTGCTCGCAGTGCCTGAGGGAACGGTCGTCAGCAGTCGCGACGGCACGGTGTTAGCCGACCTGCTCGGATCAGGCGCGGAGTATGTCGTGGCGCAGGGCGGCCGCGGAGGACTGGGCAACAAGGCATTGGCCTCGCCGCGCCGCAAAGCCCCTGGCTTCGCCCTCCTGGGCGAGCCGGGCAAAGAGTGTGACGTCATCATGGAACTGAAGACGCTGGCTGACGTGGCTCTCATCGGCTTCCCGTCCGCCGGCAAGTCCTCGCTGGTTTCGGTCTTGAGCGCGGCTCGGCCAAAGATCGCCGACTATCCGTTCACGACCTTGGTGCCCCAACTCGGGGTCGTCAGCGCCGGGGGAGAACGCTTCACTATTGCAGACGTGCCTGGCCTGATCCCCGGTGCTAGCGAGGGTAAAGGGCTGGGGCTGCGCTTCTTGCGCCACGTCGAACGCTGCCATGTGTTGGTGCATGTCATCGACTGCGCCACCCTTGAGCCGGGTCGTGATCCGTTGACCGATCTTGACGTGATTGAAGGCGAGCTTGCCGCCTATGTGCCCGATTCCTCACTTGGTGGTCTGCCATTGGCCGATCGGGTCAGAGTCGTGGTGCTCAACAAGGCCGATGTGCCCGAGGCCGCCGACTTGGCCGACATGGTCACTCCGGATCTGCAGGCCCGCGGTCTGGAGGTGCACACCGTCTCGGCGGTGGCGCACCACGGACTGAAAGAACTCACCTACGCCTTGGCCCGGCATGTGCAGCAGTCCCGGGCCGCTCAGCCGGTCACCGAAACGCGCCGGGTCGTCCTGCGGCCCGCAGCCATGGACGACGCCGGCTTCACGATCGAGCGCGATGGCGCCGAGGGCGAGGAGGCCTTCCGGGTGGTCGGTGACCGACCCACGCGCTGGGTGCACCAAACCGATTTCTCCAACGATGAGGCGGTCGGCTATCTATCCGACCGGCTGAACCGGCTCGGGGTGGAGGAAGCGCTGCTGGCCGCCGGCGCGGTGGCGGGCTCGACAGTGCTCATCGGTCCTCGGGACAATTCGGTGGTCTTTGACTGGGAGCCAACCATGAGCAGTGGCGCTGAGTTGCTGGGTGCCCGAGGCAGTGACCTGCGGCTCGATGAATCAGACCGGCCCACTCGCGATGAGAAGCGAGAGGCGTTCCACGCCAAGATGGATGCGGCCGCGATGGCACGCCAGGCCCCGACTCACCAGCGTTCGGAGCGAGCCGCCCAAGACGAAGAGTAAGTGGGCTCTAGCTCGGTGCCCGCGATGCAGCCTGTTGTTCAGGGAGCGAGACTGGCTTCGGACTGCATAAATATTTTAAGTCGTGTATTACTATGCTAAACGTGATCGATGTCCATGCAGTAGTTCGCGATGCCTCGCGGATTGTGGTGAAAGTAGGGTCATCCTCGATCACCGCGTCTCAGGGCGGGATAGACGCCTATCCGCTGCAGGCGCTCGCGACGGTGATTGCGAAGCGCTGTCAGCAGGGCACCAAGGTGCTCCTGGTCTCCTCAGGGGCCATCGCCGCTGGCATGAGTCCGTTGGGGCTCACCCGCAGGCCGAAGGATCTGGCCACCCAACAGGCCGCCGCGAGTGCTGGCCAGGGCAGTTTGGTGGCCGCCTACACGCAAGCGTTCTCGCTGCATGGTTTGAATGTAGGTCAAGTCCTGTTGACGGCCGATGACCTGCACCGACGTAGCCACTACGTCAACGCCTCACGGACTCTGGAGCGGCTGCTCGAGCTGGAAGTCGTTCCGGTAGTCAACGAGAACGACGCCGTGGCTACTGATGAGATCCGGTTCGGAGACAACGACCGCTTGGCGGCCCTGGTCGCCAACCTGATCGATGCCGACGCGCTCATCTTGCTCTCCGACATCGATGCCCTGTACGACGGGCACCCAGGCAGGTCCGGGGCTCGGCGTATTCCGGTGGTGCAGTCACCGGCCCAGATCTCTCACGTCGACATGGCGAGCATGACCTCAACGGTGGGAACAGGCGGGATGATCTCCAAGGTCGGGGCAGCGGCCATGGCCACGCAAGAAGGCATCACCGCACTCTTGACCAGCACGGAGCAGGCCGGTCGCGCCCTCGCCGGGGAGGATGTCGGCACCTATTTCGTGCCGACGGGCCCCAAGAAGTCCGCTCGCCGCCGGTGGTTGGCCCACGCCGCAAACGTTCGTGGTCGGCTCATTCTCGACCTCGGTGCGGTAGACGCGGTCGTCCGGCGGCAGACCTCTCTGCTCCCGGTGGGGGTGACCCGGATCGAGGGGCAATTCACTGTTGGTGACACGGTCGATCTGTGCAGCCCGGAGGGCGTGGTGGTGGCGCGCGGATTAGTGAACTACACCTCCAACGAACTCGCTCCCTTGGTCGGTACCCGCCTCAACACTGACTCCACAACCCATGCTCGCCCCAGGACCGCTGGCGGCACCGCGCAGAGCGTGGTGCGCCGCGACGATCTCGTCGTCCTCACCTAGACCTCGAACCGAAGGAATCTGATGTCCACGACTTCCGCCATCGCCCCCACGGTCACTGACTACGTCCACGAGATCGCCCGGTCCGCCCGGGTGGCTTCACGTGCACTGGCGCTGCTCACCCGAGGGGAAAAGGATGCCGCCCTGCGGCGGATGGCCGACGCACTCGAGGCCAGCGCAGACGATGTCGCCGCTGCCAACCGGGAAGACCTGGAACGCGGGGCGAGCAACGGCATGCCGCAGAACCTGCTCGACCGACTTGGCTTCGACCGCGACCGAGTGCTGGACGCTGCTGCTGGACTACGGGCCGTGGCGCAGCTCGCCGACCCAGTCGGGGAGGTCCTACGCGGCTCGCGATTGGCTAACGGGCTGCAGATCCGCGAGGTACGGGTGCCGATGGGCGTGGTCGGGATGATCTATGAATCCCGGCCGAACGTCACGGTCGATGCCGCCGGGCTGGCACTGAAGTCTGGCAATGCCGTCATTTTGCGGGGCGGGTCGGCCGCCGCCAGCACCAATGTGGCATTGGTGGAAGTGCTGCGAGCAGCGTTGAGCGATTCAGGGTTGCCCGCCGACGCCGTCAATCTGCTCATCGAGGGCGGGCGCGACAGTGGCCGCGCGTTGATGACTGCCCGCGGACTGGTGGACCTCGTCATCCCGCGCGGCGGCGCCGACCTGATCAACACCGTGGTGGCCGAATCGACGGTGCCGGTCATCGAGACGGGGATCGGCAACTGCCACGTGTATGTCGACTCGGCGGCCGATGTCGAGATGGCAGTGAGCATCGTGGTCAACGCCAAAACGCACCGGACATCGGTCTGCAATGCGGCCGAGTCGCTCTTGGTGCACCAGGACATCGCTGCCGCCGTGCTGCCCCCGATCATGGCCGCCTTCACCGGAGCAGGCGTGACCGTGCACGGTGACGAAGCCATTGCTGACTACGCGCGGGCCGAGCAGACTGCATACGAGCCCATTACGGACGCCGACGACGACACCGAGTTCCTCTCACTCGACATCAGTGCCCGGGTCGTTCCCGACATTGACGCTGCGCTGCAGCATGTCCAGCAGCACACCTCTGCCCATTCAGAGGCGATCGTGACTCAAGACCGGGTGGCTAGCGCCCGGTGGATCGCTGAGATTGATGCGGCTGCCGTGCTGGTTAACGCCTCCACCCGCTTCACCGACGGTGGCGAGTTTGGATTCGGCGCCGAGATCGGCATCTCCACCCAGAAGTTGCATGCGCGGGGTCCGATGGCCCTGCCCGAGCTGACCAGCACCAAGTGGATCGTCGAGGGCTCGGGGCAGATTCGCTGACCCCAGCCTTCCTGGGGTGGGGCCTTGCCACATACAGTGATCCGATGCTGACCGCGAGAACGTGCTGATCGTGGAGTTGTGTTGATCGCGCCACCGATTCGGACCGCAGCATGACGTCCTCACCACTGGTGGATCGAGTCGTCGAGACTACGTTGCCGACCCAGCACGGCACGTTCCGGATGCTCGGATACCGGGACACGGTCGGCAACGAACACGTCGCGTTGGTGTTGGGCTCCGGGTTCGATCTGGACGCAGGCATGCACGGTCCCGATGCCGCGTCCAGCGAGGACCCGGCGGTCCTGGTGCGGCTGCACTCGGAGTGTTTGACCGGGGATGTCTTGGGCTCGCGACGGTGCGACTGCGGTGAGCAGTTGCAACTTGCCCTGTCGTTGATTGCTGAGGTGGGCCGCGGAGCCGTGATCTATCTGCGTGGGCACGAGGGGCGCGGCATCGGCCTCGTCGAAAAGTTGCGTGCCTACGCCCTGCAGGACGAAGGCTGGGACACCGTTGATGCTAATACTACGCTCGGCCACCCTGCCGATGCCCGCGACTACGCCGCCGCGGCTGGCATCCTGCACGACCTGGGGCTGTACACCATCGAGTTGCTTTCTTCCAATCCGGCGAAGCAGGCCGCCGTCGAGGCATTCGGGGTGCGCGTGGTGCGGCGACGCTCGCTGATCGTGGCTGAACGAGCCGAGAACGCCTCCTACCTCGCGACGAAGCGGGTGCGGATGCAACACGACGGACCGGCCGACCTGAGCCTGTGGGACCGGCTGTTGGCTGGCGACGTGCCGGCCCAGGTGATGGCTTCAAGCGACCGAGTGCTTCTTGACCGATACGGCCCGCTGGCCAGTTCACCCGCTGAGACTGTGATCGCCCAGCTGGCGCAAAGTCTGGATGGGTTCATCGCTTCTCGGGCGGGTCATGCGCGCTTCGTCTCCGGGGCCGCTGACCGGGAGCACCTGCATCGGCTACGTGCCTTGGTCGACGCCGTGATCGTGGGTGCCAGCACGGCGTGTGCCGATGACCCACAACTGACCGTCCGCTCCGTCTACGGATCACACCCGACCCGCGTCGTGCTCGACCCACAGGCTCGCGTGCCGATCACCTCGCGGGTGTTCACCGATGAGCAGGCACCCACGATCTGGATGATCGGCACGCAGATGGAGCAGCGGCAGGATCCCACCTCTGAGATGGTCACTGTGCTGAGGCTGCCGCTGGCCAACAGTGCTCAGTTCCCGGTCCACACAGTTCTGAAGGCCCTGCGTGCGCGCGGGCTCGGTCGGGTCTTGGTTGAAGGCGGTGGCGTCACGGTCTCGGCGTTCCTGGACGCCGGTGTCTTGGACCGGATCTATCTCACGACCGCTCCGCTGTTGATCGGTGATGGGGTGCCGGGGATCCGCTTCGAGGGTCACGACTCCCTTCATGCAGCGTTGCGCCCACCGGTGCGCCGCTTTCAGCTTGGAGAAGACATCTGCACCGAGATCGAGCTTGGCGGCAGCGCCAACATGTCGACATGAGACACCCGCACTGACAGATTTCCGCCGGCATTCTGCGTCAGCCGGGTTGCCAGCCACTCCCGCATCCTGGCTGCCGTGTCGACAGCGAGATCCAGCTCAAGCGCAGCCTCGACGCGTTCGGTGAGCAGTCGCCCCACCAGGGCTGCGTCGCTGCCGCCCAACTCCCAGTCGGTGGCGCGGGTCTGGACGCTCCAGGCACGGTCTGCAAAGGCATCGGCAGCACACCTCCAGGCAGTCGGACCGGCGAGCGCTGTTGTGCCCGAGGCGTCCGAGTGTCGCTGTTGGTGTGCGTTGAAGGCATCGGCGATGAGGTGATCGGCAGCTGACGGCGGGTCCAGCACCACCTTCCCGGTGACTGAGAGTGCCATCAAGGCGGCGTCGGCGTGGGTCACCGTCGTATCCACCAGCAGCTCGATGTCTTCGGGGCGGAGCAGGTCCAACAGCGCGGAGCAGGTGATCAATCTCGGGCGGGGCAGGTCCTTCACGAGGTGAGCCAGGTCCCCGATGCTGCCGGTATGCCGGCTTGTTGCGATCCACGACTGATCAGGGTCGCGCACAGCTGAGAGCAGCGCCGGGTCGTGGTCGACCAGGGACCAGCGTTGCAACTGTGGTGATGTCAGCGCGGCATTCAGGTGCGGTGCGAGCCACCCTAGGTTGGCCCCGGTCCCGGCGCCTACGTCGACGATGGACACTGTGGGACTGGTGGTCCCCGCGGGTGTCAACCCGCTCAGGTGTGCGCTGAGATGGTAGACCAGTGGGAGGCTGGCCGAGCGAGCCCGCCCATCGGCGGCGTGCCGGGCCTTCAGCCAGGGAGCCTCGATCGGCCTGGGCAGGCTCATGCCGCCACCATTGCCATTGCGTCCGACAAGATGCGAGCGGGGCTCTCCCAACCCACGCGCTGACCACGTCGTTCGCATGCGGACGCGCGCCACTGCTGACGTAGGCCATCGTCGGTCAGCCACTCGTGCAATGTTGCGGCCCAGGCCAGTGGGTCCTCACAATCCAGAGCGCACCCTGGGATGCTGTTGCCGGGGTGAGTGCCGCGCAGCGTTTCTTCCGCGCCAGTGCCTGCTCCGACAATTGCTGGGATCCCTGCAGCCAACCCCTCGGCAACGACCATCGCATAGGTTTCGGCGCGCGAGGGCAGAAGCAAGAGGTCGCTGGCGTGCAACTGCGATGCGGTCCCCGCCTGCGGCGGTTCGACCCGGACGCGATCACCCAGTCCGGCTGCCGTCACCCGGCGAGCGAGCCGCAGCCGTTCCCCGGGCTGTGATTCGGCGCCCAACCACAGAGCCGACCACGGCAACGCCAGCAATCGTGGCTCGGTCAGCGCATCGACCAAGAGGGCGTGGTTCTTTCGCTGGCTGTACGTAGCCAGTGTGAGCAACTGTGCAGGCTGACTACCCACAGCGACTGGAGCCGGGTCTGTGCCCGGTTCGGCGACCACGACGTCGCGCTGTCCGTAGCGACGAAGTAGATCGCGGGCGGCCCATGCGCTGGTGCAGGCCACCGCCGCGGCGGCCTGGAGCGAGGCACCTTCGCTCCGGGCCAACCTGGCCTGCTCTGCCGGAGCAAGGCCGACTTCAGCAGGCAACGGCAGATGCAGCAGCAGTACGACAGGAGTGCCCGCCGCCCTGGCTGCGGTGAGGACTGCGGGGGCAGCACATCCGATCAGCCCGTCGAGGAGCACCGGCGCCTGTCTTCGAGCGTCCTGGCGGCCACTGTGCTGAAGTATTGCGTCCAGCCGGCTTAGGTCGTTGCGGCTTGGATATGGCCACGGCCCCGCCAGATACTCGAGCTCCACGCCCCAAGCACGGGCGATACGCTCGTTATAGCGGCTGCCGCCGCTGGGCTGCGGCACGTCCGCTGGGGTGATCACGCGGGCCATGGCTCTAGGTCTCATCGCGGGGAAGTCACTGCGGTCCCGAGCGCACGGATAAGGAGTATCCCGCCCACGCGTCCGGGTGTTCGCGGAGCACGACGTCGATGCTGTGCAGGTGACTTCGGGTGCGGTCGGGCAGCGCTGCCGCCAACTGCTCTGCGACGTGCTGAGCCAGAACCTCGGTCGTGGACATGCGCTGCGCAAACGCCGGGTGCTCATCGAGGTTGCCGTAGGTCAGGTCTGCCAGCACCGCGTGCAGATGGCCGCTGAGGGCCCCGATATCGGCAACGACACCGTGCTCGTCCAGACCTTCCCTACGGACCGTAGCCTCGACCACATACGTGGCGCCGTGCAGAGCTTGCGCCGGCCCGAAGAAGGGATCGCGCAGACTGTGCGCCACCATCATGTGATCGCGGACCGTCAAGCTGAACATGCTGCTCCTATCGGGTCGCCGGGATGTCGTTGGCTGCCGGGTCTTCAGTGGGGTAGTCCACGACATGGCACATCCCACGTACCGTCCCTGCAGCCACCGCCTTCATGGTGAGCGGTAGAGCGCTGAAAGGGGAGTGTTCGGTGACCAGCGCGTCATATGTCGGCTTGCGCAGCTCTTCCATGGCCAGCCGCATACGTTCAGCTCGAGTCGCGCGTACTCGCGGGGACACCTGAGAAACCTGGCTTGCTTTGATGGCGAGGCGCCGAGCATGAAAATGCTCGCCCAAGGGGACGGCTGGCGCGGCGGCACCAAACCACGACATTTCGATGACGGTGCCCTCGGGGCGCAACGCCGACAACGCCAGCGCGAGGCCGGCACCGCTGCCTGAGCAATGCAGCACGGTGTCGAAGTGACCGCGGATGTCGCTTGGCTGACACCAGCTCAACCCGCAGGACTCGGCGAGCCGGCCACGCTCCTCATTCGGGTCAACGACGAGCAGGTCCTCCAGTGGGAACTGCCGCAGCAGGTGCGCGGTGGTGGTGCCGATGAGACCGGCGCCGATGACTGCAATGCGTTGACCCCACAGTGGCGCCGCATCCCAGACGGCATTGATGGCAGTTTCCATCGTGCCCGCCAACACGCCGCGGACAGCCGGAAGATCGTCTGGCAGCGGCCAGAGGGCGTCCAACGGCGCGACATACCAATCCTGATGCGGGAAGTGCGCGAAGACGAGCTGCCCAACGCGCAGGGGGTTCGCGCCGTCGCCGCTGTGTAGAGAGGCCACGGGCGTGCCGATCGCCGCAATGGCACCAACGTTGAGGTAGCCGTATTTCACTGGCTCGCCGAACGAGCCCTCCTGAAACGGCGCACGCATCTGATCGACGATCGAGTGGGGGACTTCACCGCGAAACACCAGCGATTCGGTGCCGGCGCTGATGCCGCTGTGCACCGTGCGAACGAGCGCCTGTCCGCTGCCCGGCTTCGGCAGTGGAGATCGGCTCAATTCGCCCGTGCCCGCTCCAGTGCTCCAGAACGCAGTTGCATGCGAGGGGGGATCCGCTGACCTGGTCACGGCGCCTCACAGTCGTCTCTCGTAGAGTCCTGGCATGCCCGCGGCCGTCGTACCACGGATCGTCACCGTATCTGTCCTTGCCGTAGTCCTTGTCTCAGGGGCCGGAGCGCAGTGGCTGGCGACCCTGGTGCCACCATCAGATCGCGGCTCGCTGACGTGGCTGCTGGGGCTACCGGTAGCGCTCGGAGTGGGATCCGTTGGGCTCTCCCTACT
>JBBSNC010000087.1:0-10380 GCA_038232855.1 Actinomycetales bacterium | reverse complement strand
GAGCTACGCACCTTGCGCACCGACCTGGAACGGTTGTATTTCCAGATGACCGAGAGCCCTGAGAACCTCGACCGCAATAGGGGGCAGGGATGATCCCGCTGATCCGTTCCGAACTGCTCAAATACACCAGCACTCGCACCGCCTGGGGGCTCACCCTCGGGATGTTCATCACTGGTCTCGGGTTTGCCGCACTCTTTGGTGCGCTCCTCGTCCACGGCAACATTCTGGAAGGCATCAAACTCGCCGATGCCGTCGATCCGATCGTTTTGGCCCGCATCGTCTACACCTCAGCGATTCAATTCGGCTACCTCCTGGCGCTGGTAATCGGGGTGCTCTGCATCGGTCAGGAGTATCGCCACAAGACAGTCAGCGGGACATTCCTGGCCACGCCGCGCCGGTCCAGGGTGATCGGCGCCAAGGTGCTGGCCCTGGTGCTCATCGCCGCCGTCAGCGGAGTCGTGCACGTGCTCGGCTCCGTCATCGGTGGTGGCTTGATCCTCGGATTCGCTGACTTGCCGGTCTTCCCTGAGGGTGGCCAGCTCATCAAGACCCTCGCCTTGATGTGCCTGGTGCTCGCGCTGTGGACCCTCATCGGTCTGGGCATCGGGGTGCTGATCCCCAACCAAGTGACTGCCCTCATCCTGGCCATTGCCGTGGCCTGGATCGTCGAGCCGCTGGCCGGCTTCGGGCTGACCTTCGTGGACTGGGGCGAAACTGTGCTGCGGTTCCTTCCCAGTCAAGTCACCGCCTCCATGCTGGACGTCTTCACCGGCACAGACCCAGTACTGCGCTCGGCGTTGGGCGGCGCCAATGAGCCGTTGACGTGGTGGGTCGCGGCCCTGGTCTTGTTGGCGTATGCCGGGGTGATGGCGTTCATTGGACTGCTGCTCACGCGCTCCCGCGACATCGCCTGATCGGGTGGCTCGGCATACGCGGCACAGAATGTTCGCCCATCGGTCGCAAATGGACCAGACAGGGTTAGGCTGTGGGCACATCTGAGGCTTGTCACCCATGTCAGGAAGAGGCGCACCCGCCGTGTCCGCTCAATCGTCCAAGAGTTCATCCCCAGCAGTCGATTTCGGAGCCAACGACTGGCTCGTTGAGGAGCACTACGAGCGCTACCTCGAGGACAAGACGTCTGTGTCGCAGGAGTGGCAGGACCTATTCACCTCCTACGACCCGCAGGCCTCCAACGGAGATTCGCCGATGGGTAAGCACGCGGCTCCCGCAGCAGAGCAGCCGAGCCCCCCAGCATCGAAGAAGTCCGAGACGAAGGCCAAGGACGGGGAACGAGTGAATTCGGCGAAGGCAGAGTCGGGCGAGTCCAAGACGAAGCAAACACAATCGAAGAAGCCCGAGCCAGAGCAGACCGCCTCGAACGAGCCCGAGGCGAAGGAGTCCGAGGCAAAACAGGCCAGCAGTAAGGAGAAGCCTGCACCCCAAGCTTCGTCGTCGCCGACCCCTCGTGACGCTCCCGCCCGCAAGAATGTCGGCCCGCAGGGTGAAGTTCAGATCACCCCGCTGCGCGGAGCGACGGCGCGCGTGGTCTCAAACATGGAATCCAGCCTGGCGGTGCCCACCGCAACCAGCGTGCGCGCGCTGCCGGCCAAACTTCTCATCGACAACCGGACGGTCATCAACAACCACTTGTCGCGCAGCCGCGGCGGCAAGGTGTCGTTCACCCACCTCATCGGCTTCGCCATGATCAAGGCGATCGAGGCGATGCCGCAGATGAACAACGGATTTGCTGAGCAGGACGGCAAGCCTGTGCTCGTCACGCCGTCTCACATCAACCTCGGCTTGGCCATCGACGTGCCCAAGCCGGATGGCTCCCGTCAACTTTTGGTGCCCGGCATCAAGAGCTGCGAAGGCATGGATTTCCACAACTTCTGGGGAGCCTACGAAGAGGTGGTCCGCAAGGCGCGCGATGGGAAACTCACCGTTGAAGACTTTGCTGGCACCTCCGTTTCGCTGACCAATCCGGGCGGCATCGGCACGGTGCATTCGGTCCCGCGCCTGATGCAGGGGCAAGGCGCCATCATCGGGGTCGGCGCGCTGGACTATCCGGCTGAATGGCAGGGCGCCAGCCCCGAACGAATCGCCGAGAATGCAGTCAGCAAGGTGCTCACACTGACGTCGACGTATGACCATCGGATCATCCAGGGCGCGCAGTCGGGTGAGTTCCTGAAGATCATGGCGTCATACCTCACCGGCGAACACGGCTTCTATGACGAAATCTTTGCCTCCCTGCGCATCCCGTATGATGCCATCCAGTGGTCTGCGGACGTGTCTGCTTCGCATGAGGATGACGTGTCCAAGGCGTCCCGGGTGCAGGAACTGATCCATGCCTATCGAGTGCGCGGCCACCTGATGGCTGATACTGACCCGCTGGAGTATCGCCAGCGTCAACACCACGACCTCGACATCACCAATCACGGCCTGACCCTGTGGGATCTGGAACGCGACTTCGCGACTGGCGGTTTCGGCGGAAAGCCACGCCTGACTCTGCGGCGGGTGCTCGGCATCCTGCGCGACTCCTACTGCCGCACAGTCGGATTGGAGTACATGCACATCCAGGACCCCGACCAGCGCCAATGGATCCAGAAGCGCATCGAGATCCCGTACGAGAAGGCTTCGCCCAAAGAGCAGTTGCGCATCCTGCGCCGGTTGAACGCCGCCGAAGCATTCGAAACGTTCCTGCAGACGAAGTTCGTCGGGCAGAAACGGTTCAGCCTCGAGGGCGGCGAGTCCGTGATCGCGCTGATGGACCGCATTCTGAACGCCGCCGCCGAGGACGGTCTCGACGAGGTCTGCATCGGTATGCCGCACCGTGGCCGGTTGAACGTGCTGGCCAACCTAGCGGGCAAGTCCTACGGTCAGATCTTCCGCGAGTTCGAGGGTCAACAGGATCCAAAGTCGGTGCAAGGCTCCGGTGACGTGAAGTACCACCTCGGAACCGAGGGTGAGTTCACGGGCGAGGGCGGCAAGAAGACCGGCGTCTATCTGGCTGCAAACCCCTCGCACCTCGAGGCAGTCAACCCCGTCCTCGAGGGCATCGTGCGGGCGAAGCAGGACCGCATCAATCTGCCTGACGACAACTTCAGCGTGCTGCCTGTGCTAATGCACGGCGACGCGGCTTTTGCCGGGCAAGGTGTCGTCGCTGAAACGCTCAACCTGTCCCAACTGCGCGGATATCGCACTGGCGGAACGATCCACGTCATCATCAACAACCAGGTCGGCTTCACCACCGGCCCGATGCAGCTGCGCTCCTCGGTCTACTGCACCGATGTCGCCCGTATGGTCCAGGCACCGATCTTCCACGTCAACGGCGACGACCCGGAAGCCTGCGTGCGGGTCGCTGAACTCGCCTATGAGTTCAGGAAGGACTTCCAGAAGGACGTCGTCATCGACATGGTCTGCTACCGCCGTCGCGGCCACAACGAAGGCGATGACCCATCGATGACGCAGCCACTGATGTACGAACTGATCGAGAACAAGCGCTCAGTCCGCAAACTCTACACCGAAGCACTCATCGGACGAGGCGACATCACGATTGAGGAAGCCGAAGACGCGCTGCGGGATTACCAGCGTCAACTGGAACAGGTGTTCACCGAGACCAAGGCCGCCCTCAAGAGTGACCAGAGTAGCGGCGGTCTGGAGCGGCCACGCGCCCAAGAGCAGGACGAAGACAGCCCGGTGGAGTCCTTCACGAGTGCCATCTCGACCGAACGTCTGGAGCTCATCGGCGATGCCTTCATGGCAACCCCTGAAGACTTCACGGTGCACCCTAAACTGGCTCAGCTCATGGAGCGACGCCAGAAGATGACCCGCGAAGGTGGTGCCGACTGGGCCATGGGCGAATTGCTGGCCGTGGGATCCCTGCTGATGGATGGGATTCCCGTGCGTCTGTCTGGCCAGGACTCCCGACGCGGCACCTTCGTCCAGCGTCATGCCGTCCTTACGGATAAGGCGACCGGCGGCGAATGGTCTCCGCTGTTGCACTTGGACCCCGATCAGGCCAAGTTCTGGATCTACGACTCATTGCTCAGTGAGTTCGCGGCGATGGGCTTCGAGTACGGCTATTCGGTGGAACGACCCAATGCCTTGGTGATGTGGGAAGCCCAGTTCGGTGACTTCGTCGGCGGCGCGCAAACCATCATCGATGAGTTCATTTCATCATCGGAACAAAAGTGGGGTCAGCACTCATCCGTGGTCCTGTTGTTGCCGCATGGGTATGAGGGCCAGGGCCCAGACCACTCATCGGCTCGGATCGAGCGTTTCCTGCAGATGTGTGCCGAGGACAACATGGCGGTGGCCTATCCCTCAACACCAGCGTCGTACTTCCACCTGCTGCGCAGGCAGGCCTACGCTCGACCGCGCAAGCCACTCGTGGTCTTCACCCCGAAGGGAATGTTGCGCCAGAAGGCCGCCTCCAGTGCTCCCGAAGACTTCACGACTGGTGTCTTCGAGGGTGCGCTGCCGGATCGGCACGCCGAGGACCTCGACAACGACAAGGTCGAGTTGGTGCTGATGGCCTCGTCGAAGCTGGTGCACGACCTCGCCGAGGAACGAAGCAAGCGAGAAGACACCGCCACGGCGATTATCGGGATTGAGCAGTTGTACCCCATTCCGGGGGCAGAGGTGGCCAAGATCGTCAACACATATCCGAACGCCCAGTTGCGGTGGGTCCAGAACGAGCCGAAGAACCAGGGTGCTTGGCCCTTCATGGCACTGAACCTGCCCGAGGACTTGGAGCACCACGGCGAGCGGCGTCCGATCTCGGTGACCAGTCGGCCGGCGGCGGCATCGCCGGCGGCCGGGTCGGCCAAGGTGCATGCCATCGAGCAAGCCGAGTTGATGACAGCTGCCTTCGACCGGTGACTTCCGTTTCTTCCACCGCTTCGGACGGCGTCGACGAGGCTCCCGCGCTCCCCGAGCGCTGGTCGGCATACACCCCGTCCGAGGTCGATGTCGAAGACTTGGTGCGGTTGCTGCGTCGGCACGAACGAGAGGCCCGAGGGGCTCCTGGGGCTGACAGCGAGAACGTCCGTGCCGAGGTCACTGGTCGCGGTGCGCGCACCCGAACGCACTTGATGGTGCGCGATGCCGACGGCATCGCCCGCGGGTGGGTCAACGGTCACGACCGGGTGGCGGGGCGCGTGCTGCTCGGTGTGACCGTTGATCCCGATCTGGCAGAGGAGCCCGCGGACCTCGTCGCAGCGCACTGTTTCTCATCCGCCGAGCGGTTTGCCCGTCGGATCAACCAGGAGCGCGGGATCACCGAGTCGCATCTGGATTCTGGTGCCTTCGATACCGATGACCGCCAACAGCGTTGGCTGAGCGAGGCAGGCTATTCACTGGTCCGGCACTGGTGGCAGATGAAGCGACCTGTGACTTCGCAGGAGGCGGAGCCGGGCGCGCTACCCCCGCTGCGCGACGGGGTGCAGGTGCGGCGGGTGCGACGCGATGGCCAGGTTGGTATGCCGCAAGAGCAGGACCTGCGTGACGTTCACGAGGTACTCGAGCAATCGTTTGCCGACCATTTCAACTCCTACCGAGAGACTTTCGAGGAGTTCGTGGGGCGTCTGCGAGAGGACCCGGGCCACCGCTGGGATCATTGGTGGCTGGCCTTTGTAGACGGGCAGCCAGCCGGAGCGCTGGTTGCCAGCACGACGACCGGCCACCTCGACGAGGAGGGCAAGCCACAACCGGATGCCTCCTATGTCGACTACATCGGCGTGAACCGAGTGGCGCGAGGTCGTGGGGTCGCTAAGGCGCTGCTGCACACGCTCATCGCCGATGCTGCGGCCAGAGAGCGCGCTAGCATCGGCCTGGAGGTCGATGCGGACTCGCCAACGGGAGCAGAAGGGCTGTACACGTCCATGGATTGGCAGACCGCATACGTCACACAGTCCTGGCACAAAGATCTCAGCGATCTGCAGGAGTGAACGAACGCGCTAGGCTCTGGGCGGGCATTCTTCACCCATAGACCGAGAGGCAGCATCCGTGACATCGGGACCGCAGGACTCAGCCGTGGAATTCACTCCCAGCGCTGAGTTTCACGTCGGTGACGGGCCGCGCGACATCGGCCTGTGCTTCGTCGGCGACGGCTTGATCGCCGGTTATGGCGACCCCAAAGCCCTTGGTTGGGTCTCGCGAGTGGTTGGCCGGACCGCCAGTCGCGGCGCCGACCTGACGGCATACAACTTGGGTGTCCGCGGATATTCCAGTGCCGACGTCATGCAACGCTGGCGGGCCGAATGTGGACCGCGCTGGGCGGCTCGCACCGAGCACCGCTTGGTCATCGGCGTCGGTGCCCGGGATATCCCTACCGGCATCAGCACCGCGCGATCACGGTTGAACCTGGCGAACGTTCTGGATGAAGCCGCCACCTCGGGAATTGCGACGTTTGTAGTCGGCCCGACTCCTACGCTCGAGACCGACCTGAATGATCGACTTCGGGCCCTCGCGGCGGCCCAGGCAGACGTCTGCGAGCGTCGCGGTGTGCCGTTTGTGGATTGTTTTGAGCCGCTGGCCGCTCACGACCAGTGGCTCTCGGATCTCTCTGTCGGTGATGGCACCCACCCGGGGCAAGCTGGCTATGGCCTGATCGCCTGGCTGGTGTTGCACTACGGATGGCAGCGTTGGCTGCAACTCACCGACTGACTACTCCCCTAGGGTGAGTGAGTCGACCCACCCGCGGGCAGCCAAGTAGGCACTCTCGCTGGCAGTTTCGGGCACGCCGTGGCGAACCTTGTCGGCGCGGGGATAACTGCCGAGGTAGCGGACGTCAGCACAACAGCGGCGCAGGCCGGTGAGGGCTTCTGCCACCCGCGACTCGAAGATGTGGCCGTTGGCTTCGATCGCAAAGCAGTATTGCCCGAGCGCTTCTCCGGTGGGACGGCTCTCCAGTCGAGTGAGATCGACACCGCGCGCTGCGAACTGCTCCAGTAGTTCCAACAACGCCCCTGGGTGATTGCTCCGGAGGAAGGCCACCAGCGTGGTGGTGTCTGCGCCGGTAGGCGTCGGGGGCGCCACCCGAGCGGACAACTTGACGAAGCGAGTGACAGCTCCGGGTCTATCGGCGATGTCGTCAGCCAAGATGTGCAAGTTGTTCTGCTCCGCAGCCACCAGAGCAGCGATGGCGGCGTCATAGTCACCGGCGGCCACCATCTGCGCGGCACGGGCGGTCGAAGTCTCTGGCAACACCTCGGCCCGCGGGACTTTCGCCGCGAGCCAGGCCCTGGTTTGTGCCGCGGCGTGCGGATGTGTCGCGATGCGCCGCACCTCGGCGAGTTTGGTCCCCGCTCGGGCCAGGAGCGCGAATCGCACGTCCACATGCGCCTCGGCGACAATGACCAAGGGCTCACCCCGAATGAGGGCGTCCAGGGTGACCGATACCGAACCTTCGACAGAATTCTCAAACGGCAGCACGGCGCTGCGTGCGCCTCCGGTGTGCACGAGGTCAAGGGCCTGCTGCACGGTCGAGACGGCCACAGCCTGGGAGCCCTCCGGCTCCAGCACAGCCACCGCCTGTTCGGTGAACGTCCCGCGCGGACCCAAGAACGCTACATCGACGCGTTCTGCGCCAAGGGCCACCGCCGCATCACTGTTCACACTCACTCGGGCACCCTACTGGCCGAGTCCGTCGTCAGTACGCGCCGCCCTTGTCGGGTGCAGCCACGACCTGGGCTGTGCGCCACAAGATCATCAGGTCCAACAACGGGTTCCAGTTCTCGACGTAGTACAGGTCGAGCCGTACGGCCTCTTCCCACGACAAGTCGCTGCGGCCACTGATCTGCCACAGGCCAGTCATGCCCGGCTTCACCAGCAACCGACGGTGCGTATCGTCTTCATACTCGGCCACTTCGCGCGGCAGCGGTGGCCGAGGGCCAACCAATGACATTTCGCCACGAACCACATTAATCAACTGAGGCAATTCATCCAAGCTGTACTTACGAATGAAAGCACCGATGCGGGTCACCCGCGGGTCTTCTTTGAGTTTGAACAATGGGCCCGCGCCCTCGTTCTCGTCCATCAAAGCGGCGAGTCGGGCTTCGGCATCAATTGCCATGCTGCGGAACTTAATGAGTCTAAAGGACCGCCCATTCCGCCCAATGCGTTCTTGGGTGAAAAGGACCGGGCCCCGATCGTCCAGATAGATGGCCAAAGCCAGCAGAGCCAGCATCGGGGTGAGCGCGATAAGTCCCAGTCCAGCCCCGACCCGATCAAGAACGCGCTTCAAGGCCAACTGCGGACCCACAAAGGTCGGTGCTTCCACGTGGATCAAGGGCAGACCCTGGACGGGGCGAGTCTTCACCCGCGGACCAGCAACGTCCATGATGCCCGGTGCGACGACGAGATCGATGTCGGTGCCTTCCAGCGCCCAACCCAATCGTCTTAGCCCCTCGCTGCCCAGTCCTGCCGATGACGACACCGCGACGACGTCAACGCCCAAGTCCAGGGCTTGCATCACTGCGTCAGAACTGCCGCCCACCACTGGAACTCCACCGATGCATGAGCCGGGTGCGTCGTCAATGCAGGCACCGACGACGTTGTACCCGGCGCTAGGAGTGCGATGTAGTGCGCGCACCAGGGGGGAAAGATCTGCCCGGTCGCCGACAAGAAGGACCCGGTCGGAGAGGTGTCCTCGCTGACGCTGCACCACCAGCCAACGCCGCGCCAGCCAGCGACCCGCCAACAGCAATATCGTGCCTAGCGGGAAGGCGATCATCACGTATCCGCGCGCAATATCGAGTCGAAGCACGAAGGAAACGATTGCCAGCACCGAGAAGAGCCACATCGAGGCACCGAAAACGGCGCGGTACTCCTGAATCCCATGCCCGCTTAGTCGGCCGTCGTACGCGTCCTGCAGATGGAGCATTCCTATCCAGCCGATGACAAGTGCACCGGACACCATCCAATAGGTCACATCGCTTGGCACACTTGCCACTCTGACCTGCGAGGCTTCCCAACCGAAGCGGCCTACTTGAGCAACCGCAACTGCGATCGCGATCGCGATCGCGTCAAGAAGGCGCAAGAGACGCAGATAGCCGAGGAGGTAGCGCCGAGCCTGACGAGCCTTCGTGGGCCTTGCCTCGAGCGACTGCGGTCCTCCAGCCAGTTCCGGGGGCAGCACGAAACGCGTTGTTGTACTTGGCCGCTCGTCAAAACTGAGTTGCTGAACTTGTCCGGAGAACCCAGCCGGGGGCTCAAGGGTAGTAGTCATCATGGTCCTTGCGTTGTGTCAATGAAAATACGTCGCTGGACAAGCATCCCCAGTGAGACTTGACCAAATCTTTACCTACTGTAGAGGATTTCTTAACTCAGAGTCCACCGTGGCATGCCTACCCACCCTATAGGCCCGCGCGGCGTTCATCATAGTCGTTGTCCCAGAGCACTTCTGCAATGGTAAAGGAATGGCAAAGACGGCGGCGGCTCGGACCCCTCGTGCGGCGCTGACTCTCGTGGCAGGATGGCCAGACTGCTCACCTGATCGAAAGGCACGACCATGGCAAGACCCACGAGCCCATGGCTGGCTACCACAGCTGGCATCGCGGCCCTCACCCTCACCCTGGCTGCTTGCGGCTCCGACTCCAGCGACTCCGGTAGCGAAGGCAGCGACGAGGAGACCTCGGCGGACACCGAAGAGTCGGCCGGCGGCGAAATGAGCGAGGCAGCCGCCCTGGTGCCACAGGACATCCGTGATGCCGGTGTATTGAAGGTCGGCACTGACGCCTCGTACGCGCCCAGTGAGTTCTTCGACGAGGACGGTGAAACCATCGTCGGAATGGACATCGATCTCTTCGATGCCGTCGCCGAGGAGCTGAGCCTCGACACCGAGTATCAGAGTGCCGACTTCGGTTCCATCATCGCTGGCGTGAACAGCAACAAGTACGACGTCGGCGTTTCGAGTTTCACCATCAATGACGAACGCAAGATGGAAGTCAACATGGTCAGCTACTTCAGCGCTGGCACGCAATGGGCGGTCGCCTCGGGCAATCCGGAGAATGTCGACCCCGACTCGCCGTGTGGCCTGACGGTCGCCGTCCAGGCCAACACAGTCCAAGACCAAGAGGACTTGCCGCCCAAGGTCGATGCCTGCGAAGCGGAGGGTAATCCGATGGACGTCCTACAGTTCGAGGGTCAGGACCAGGCAACCGGCGCGCTCGTCTCCGGCAAGGCCGACGCCATGCTGGCCGACTCCCCCGTCGTCTCATACGCGGTGCAGCAGGTAGGCGGAGACATCGAAACAGTCGGCGACGTCTATGACGCAGCCCCCTACGGCTACGTGATCCCGATGGAGAGTCCGGAACTGGCCGATGCCATCGCCATGGCGCTGACCACGATTGCCGAAGACGGCACCTATGAGTCGGTCCT
>JBBSNC010000086.1:0-10417 GCA_038232855.1 Actinomycetales bacterium | reverse complement strand
TCAACGTGTGCACCTCGCGCATGAAGGCTGGCAAGGTCACCCGTTAGCCTCGCTTTGATGCGGGTCCGAGTTGGTTCAGGCCCACATCGCTTCGCGCCTGAGTCGGAACTGGCCTGAACTGATTCCGACATCTGCTCCCACGGCTGTCTACCGGCCGAAGTGATCCCACCCCGGCCCGGGCGCCGGTTCTCCTGCCCACCACACGTGAGCAGCTTGTTCGCTTCGGGGGCTCACCACCCCTAAAGTGCTCCAGCCCGCCGGCACGGCGCCCTCCTCGAACGTGCCGAGCAGCACATGCTCCTCCCCTCCGCCGAACACGCACTCCAAAGCGACTTCCCGCCCGAGAGCGGGAACGAAGGCCGCAGCCAGGTCATGAATCGCGGTTTCATCGAACTCGATGTCGACGCCACTGGCCGACGCGAGCCTGTCAGCGTCCCGAGTCAAACCATCCGAGATGTCGATGAGCGATGTGGCCCCGGCCCGAGCGGCGATCGGCCCTTGCGACAGGTCTGGGTCGGGGCGACAGTGATAGCCCACCCAGGTCGCGGCCGCCTCGGCATACCTCGGTGGAGGGAACCACCCTCGCTCTGAGCGACGCAGAATCTCCAGCCCGGCCGCTGAGCGACCCAGTGCGCCCGAGACCGCCAGCATGTGGCCCAGGCGTGCACCGCCGCGGAGCACGGGGCTACCGACATCGTGCGGCAGCCGGCCCAGGGCAGTGACGCTGACGCTCACGTCACCGGTGGAGGATGACAAGTCACCCCCTGCGATCTGCACACCAGCGGCGTGCGCAGCCGAAACCAGCCCGTCGACGAAGTCCAGCGCCCATCTGGTGGGCAATGTCCCGGGCGCGATCAGAGTGACCAGCAGCGACGTGCCTACTCCACCCATTGCGGCAATATCGGCCAGATTTTGCGTCACGGCCTTGGCCCCGACATCGGTGGCCGTCGACCACTCCTCACGCCAGTCTCGGTCCCGCACCATGGTGTCGGTTGTCGCCAACACCGCCGACTCCCCCACGAGGTATGCCGTGTCGTCTCCTGGACCCACCAGCAGGCTTCCATTCGCGGGGGCATCGAGGGCGACTCGAGCGAAAACGAGCTCGAGTAACCCGGCTTCACCGAGGTCGGCGATGGTGGGCTCACATGCTGGGGTGGTCACGGGTAGACACGGTAGCGTCGTCCTCACTCGTTGCGGCCACCGCCGCAGCATCTGCAGGAGGAAGCCATCGATGGTCAACGCCTACATACTCATCCAAACCGAGGTCGGCAAGTCTTCCTTGGTGGCCGAAGCAATCGCCGACGTGCCCGGGGTGACGACGGCTGAAGATGTCACCGGCCCGTATGACGTCATCGCCCGGGTCAAGGCTCCCAATGTGGAGGAACTCGGCCGCCTCGTCATCGCCAAGATTCAAGACGTGCCCCACATCACCCGCACCACCACATGCACCGTCGTTCACTTCACGCGCTGATCGCAGCGGTGTCGAGTGTCGGCCTGCTGAGCGCGGCGTGCAGTTCATCGGTCAAAGTGGTGCCATTTGAGGGCGCCGACAGCAACCCTGACTGCCTGGCCTTGACCGAGCGGTGGCCAAGCACGGCGGGAGGTCAACAGGCGCGGGTGACAGCTGCAGACAGCGAAATGGTGCAGGCGTGGGGAGATCCGGCCATCATCGGTCGGTGCGGGGCGCCGCCCCCAGGGCCCACCACGGATCAGTGCCTCGATATCGACGGCGTCGATTGGGTCGCGACCGAGCTCGATGATGGGGTCCGCTTCACGACATACGGCCGCAACCCGGCCATCGAGGTCCTCGTGCCGGATGACTACCAGCCGGAGGCGCTGGTGATGCCTGCCTTCGCTGACGTCGCTCGGGCGATGCCGCGCACCGGTGGCGAGTGCTCGTGAACTGGCGCGTCAGCGCAGTCCGCTGGGTCGAGCGAGCGCGAGTTCGATGAGCTCGTGGACCAATTCGGAGTAGGTCATCCCGCTGGCCGCCCACACCTGCGGATACATCGACCATGGGGTGAAACCCGGCATGGTGTTGATCTCGTTGATCAGCACCTCGCCGTCATCGGTGTAGAAGCAGTCGACCCTGGCCAGGCCTTCACACCCGGCCACCTCGAAAGCTTGAGCTGCCACTGTCTGGATCTGCGTTCGCACTGACTGCGGCAGGTCGGCCGGGCACCGCAGGCTCACATTGTCTTCATCCAGGTACTTGGCCTCGAAGTCGTAGAAGGTGTGGTCACCGGAGACCGTGATTTCGCCGATCTCACTGACCCGAGGAGCCTTCGGACCGCGACCCTGCAGGACACCGCACTCGACCTCGCGGCCGACAATCCCGGCTTCGACGATCACCTTCGGATCGTGCTCCCTCGCCCGCAACACTGCTCCCCTCAACTCCGCCATACTCTCGACTCGGCTGATCCCCACTGACGAGCCCGCCCGCGCCGGCTTCACAAACACGGGGAAGCCCAGGCTGGCCGCCCGCCCCAACGCGACGTCGGCATCTCCTCGCCACTGGAGGTCGGTGATCACTTCATAGCTGCCCATCGGGAGGCCGACGGAGGCGAAGAGCACCTTCATGACGTGCTTGTCCATCATGGCGGCTGAGGCTAAGACCCCGCATCCGACATACCTGATGTCGGCCATCTCGAAAAACCCTTGGATCGTCCCGTCCTCACCGAACGGGCCGTGCAGCACGGGGAAGACGACATCGACCTCGCCCAGTGACTGTGGCACCTCGCCTGGCCTGCGGACAGTCAGGGCGCGGTCGGTCCCACCCAGCGGCAGCACGACGTGGTCACCGGTCTCCGGCACCTGCGGCAATCGGCCCTGTGAGATCTGTAAAGCTGCTGGGTCATCAGCGACCTGCACCCATTCGCCGGCGCGGGTGATTCCGATCGGTACCACGTCATAGACGCTTCGATCGATGGCAGCCAACACACTGGCGGCGGTGGCACAGGAGATGGCATGTTCCGCTGAGCGCCCCCCAAAAACGACGGCGACCCTGCGCCTGCGCTGTGAGCTCTGGCCGCCCCCGATGTCGGTAGTCATGCGCCCCGAGCCTAGTGCCGCTCGTGCTTGCGGGCGCGTGACATCAGCGCGTCGGCCAGATTGGCTGGCTCCAGGTGACCCTCGACAACACCGAGGACCCCCTCGCAGATGGGCACGTCGACCCCGTTGGCGTGGGCCAACTCGACCACCGGGCGCGCAGACTTCAGCCCCTCGGCTGTCTGGTGCTTGATGGCGATCACCTCTTGCACGCTCAGCCCACGACCGAGCGAAACACCGACCGAGTGGTTTCGCGACAGGGGTGACATGCAGGTGGCAATCAAGTCGCCGACACCGGCCAGCCCCATCAGCGTGGCTGGATCAGCGCCTAGCGCGGCGCCGAGACGGGCGGTTTCGGCAAGGCCGCGGGTGATGATGCTCGACTTGGTGTTGTCGCCGTAGCCGAGCCCCTCGGCCATGCCCACTGCGAGTGCTACGACATTCTTGACCGCTCCGCCGATTTCGGTGCCGACGACATCGGTCTGCGTATAGGGCCGAAAGTACGGGGCGGCGCTGGCGGAGGCCACGCGTTGGGCGGCCCGGTGATCCACTCCCGCCATCACGCTCGCTGCTGGCTGCTTGGCCGCGATCTCGCGCGACAGGTTTGGCCCGGAAACGACAACGATCCGCTCTGGGGCGATATCAGCGACCTGCCCGATGACCTGGCTCATCCGCAATCCGGTACCGACCTCGATGCCCTTCATGAGCGAGACGACGACGGCTTGGGGCGGCAACACCTGTGCCCACCGCCCTAGATTTGCCCTCAGCGACTGCGAAGGTATGGCGAAGATCACCAAATCTGCTCCGTCCGCGGCGTGTGCCGCGTCACTCGTGGCGGTGACCGTATCTGGTAACGCGAGGTCGCTGAGATAGTCTGGGTTGCGGTGTTCCCTCGTGATGCTGTCGGCTACCTGAGCCCGACGCGCATGGATGCAGACGGTCCCGCCTGCGTCGGCCACGATCGCTGCATACGCAGTGCCCCAGGATCCCGCGCCGAAAATGGCTGCATGGGTCATTGCTCCGCCCGCTTCGCTCGTTCGGCTGCGGCGCGGTCATACAACTCACACGGCATCGGCTCACCGCGCAACTGGGAGACCTGCTCCGTGATCGCCCACATCACCCGGTTGCTTGCTTCTCCCATAGCTGACAACTGCGTCGAGCGCCCATACAGGTCCGAGAGATCAACAGCAGGCCCAGCCTTGACATGCATGGTGACCCGTCGAAACAGGCCAGTCGGTCGACGGGCATAAGGCGCAAGCAGGTGCTGCGGGCCCCACTGCCCAACGGGTATGACAGGCGCCTGCGTCGCCAGGGCCAGTCGCCCTACCCCGGTTCGGCCCTTCATGGGCCACAATGTGGGCTCCCGAGTCAGCGTCCCCTCGGGCATGATCACCAGACACTTGCCGTCGGCCACAGCCTGCTCTGCCTCAGTGAGAGCATGAGCGGCTTGGCGGGTCGCGCGATAGACCGGCACCTGGCCCAGTTTGGGCAGCGCCTTGCCCAGGACTGGGATCTGGAAGAGCGATGACTTGGCCAGGAAGATCGCTGGATAGCCGTGATCCACCAAGAAGTGGGCCAGGGTGAACGGATCGATCTCAGAGAGGTGGTTCACCGCGACGATGAAACCGCCGCTGGACGGCAGATGTTCGGCACCTGACCACTCTTGAGATGTGAGCAGCGCTAGCGGCGGTCTCAGCACCGAGACAGCCCACCGGTAGGGCCTCGGGGCGGGCGTTCGCTGGACCTGGCGCTTCACGCCCGCCATCTTGTCATTAGTGCCCACAACGGTGGGCGAGGATGGCACAGTGTCCAGCGATTCCCCGTGGCATATCGTGATGCCGTTCAAGCCCGCCGAAGAGGCCAAAACCCGGTTGGTGCCGCCGGCGGATATTTCCCGCGCCGCCCTCGCTCGCGCCATGGCTGCAGACACGCTCACGGCGACCGCCTCGGCAATCCCTCCCGCGCAGATTCAAGTGGTCACCAACGACCGGGACATCGCAGCCTTTGCTCGCCATCTCGGCATTGCCGTCCTCGCTGACCCAGCAGATGGCCTGAATGCGGCGATCCGTGTGGGGTTGGCGTCGATCCGGGAGCCGTGGCGAGCAGTTCTCTTGGGCGATCTACCCGCTCTGCGGCCAGGGGAGGTGCTCACCGCCCTTGACCTCTGCGCGTCGCATGACCGGGCCCGGGTCGAGGACCACCGGGGCGAGGGGACGTGCTTACTCACCACCACTGGTCCAGCGCTACACCCCCGGTTCGGCGCTGGCTCTGCGCGGGCACATGCCGCTCTGAGCGCGGCTACTCCGGTCCATGTGTCTGCGCCAGGGTTGCGCCTGGATGTTGACAGTGCTGATGACTTGCGGGCAGCAGCCACTCTCGGCCTGGGTAGGCACACCACGCGTCTGCTCTGGCCACCGTCGGCCTCGTGGCGCACCCGGTCCGCCCGGCGGCAGCCACCCCTAGGCTGAGGCGATGCAGGCCAGCGTCCACACCTTTGACCCCGAGACCCTTCAGGGGTCCGTCATTCTTGACTCCGGGCTCGTACACCCATTTGGCGCCAACGTCTTCACAGGCAGCGGCCTGCGCCATCTTCGAGTGGGTCAGCGACTCACTATCGAAGTCGAGCATGACGCCGCCGGCGGGTCAGAGCGTTCCGATACCGAATTACATCTCACCCGTTTGTGGATCATCGGAATTGGCGAGGGCGAACGGATCACCTAAGCAAACGAGAGCCCGAACATGAAAGTTCAAACTTTTCTTTCGAGGTTTTGGCTTGGTTCGTTCTTTACCGATGCCATATTCAGTGCCATCGAATCAGGCCGATTGCTTTGTCGCGGCTTTGCCAATCGCAGACGAAAGCGAGTAAGTGCGATCACCTCCACTGCCGGCGCGAACTCCCGCCAAACCGCGGTGCGGAAGATCGCCCGGGTTGCTCACGACGTGCTTGAAGTACGTGCCTGGGCGAAACCGCGGTGCGCTGGTCGCGTCGATGGGCACGGGCTCTCCCGTGCGTGGGTTGCGTCCTGTGCGCGGAGCGCGGTCGATGCGCTCAAAGGTGCCGAACCCGGTAATTCCGACGGAGCCGCCGGCGGCAACTTCCCGCAGGATGGTGTCAACAATCACCTCGATGGCGGTGGTCGCCTCCGCTCTGCCCCCTAGCTCTTGAGAGATTCTCTCAATGAGATCTGCTTTATTCATGGCAACCTTTCCTGGATGAATCAGCTCGCTCACCGAACGGGTGAGTGTCTATGTTTGCCGAAATCACCTTAGGCTGATTCTTCAGTCGAGTCCACTTATTCCGCAGCAGATTCTATTACGACAGAATAACGAACGGCCCCCGATCGCAATTAATCGGGGGCCGAACATGTACCGTAGCCCCGACGGGATTCGAACCCGCGCTACCGCCTTGAGAGGGCGGCGTGCTAGGCCGCTACACAACGGGGCCTTAGGTCTCGGTCAGCGCACAACCGAGGGACACTGCTCACTGCGCTGGGGTACCAGGACTCGAACCTAGACTAACTGAACCAGAATCAGTCGTGCTGCCAATTACACCATACCCCAAGGGGAGTCACGCTGGCCCGAACAGGCTGGCTGACCGAGGAGGAACACTACCCGCCGAGCCAGTGGCGCCCCAAATCGTCCGGGCCCCGCACACTCTAGGCTCCGGACAGTACCGATTCCAGAAGCGAACGCACGCGGGTCACCGTGGCGTGCTTGCCCAGGATCTCCATGGATTCGAACAACGGCGGTGAAATCCGTTGTCCTGAAACGGCCGTGCGCAGCGGTCCGAATGCCAGCCTTGGTTTGATCCCCATCGACTCAACGATGGCCTCTCGGAGCACGCGCTCGATGTGCTCGGCCCTCCAGTCCACGCCCTCGCCCATCGGCCCTCCGAGTGAGCCCGACAACGGCTCCAAAGCCTGCAAGGCTGCACGCAACACCTCGCCGGCCGATTCTTTGAGGCCGGAGCGGGCCTCCGGAGCAATCGGCAGATCCGCGTCAGCGGTGAAGAACGGCGCCACCATCGGGGTCGCCTCTGCCAGGACCTGCACGCGAGTGTGGACCAAGGGTGCGATCTGCATCAGGCGGGCCACCTGGGCTGAAGTGGTGGGCACGGGGATCGCGCCGCTCGCCTGCATCACGGGCAGCAGTCGGGCGGCGAAGTCCGGTGGCGCCAGTGCCCGGATGTGTTCGGCGTTGATGGCCTCGGCCTTGCGTTGATCCCAGCGGGCCGGGTGCGGGTTGACCTGCTCGATGTCGAAGGCCCCGACCAACTCTGCCGGGGTGAACACGTCGCGGTCCCCCGAGATCGCCCACCCCAGCAGCGCGAGGTAGTTGATCATGCCTTCGCGCACAAAGCCGCGTTCGCGATGCAGAAACAGGTTGGACGCGGGATCACGCTTGGACAGTTTGCGGTTGCCCTCGCCGAGCACCAGCGGCAGATGCGCGAAGGTGGGAACTGCGGTGGCCTCGCCCAGAGCCACCAGTGCCCGATACAGCGCGATCTGGCGCGGCGTCGAAGACAACAGGTCCTCCCCCCGGATGACATGAGTGATCCCCATCGCGGCGTCGTCGACCGGGTTGACCAAGGTGTACAGCGGCTGGCCACCGGCACGCATGATGACAAAGTCAGGCACAACCCCGGCGCTGAAGGTCACCTCGCCGCGGACGAGGTCGGTGAAGGTGATGTCTTCATCCGGCATACGCAGCCGTAGGACCGGCTCTCGTTGCTGATCGCGGTAGGCAGCCCGCTGCTCAGCGCTCAGGTCGCGGTCGAAGTTGTCATAACCCATCTTTGGATCTCGCCCCGCGAGACGATGGCGGCCTTGCACCTCCTCGGGGGCCGAGAAGGATTCGTAGGCGTATCCGGCCTCCAACAGAGCCCGGGCGATCCGCTGGTGTCCAGCCGCGCGCTCGCTCTGCCGATAGGGACCGTTTGGGCCGCCAACTCCCGGTCCCTCGTCGTAGTCCAAACCCAGCCAGTCCAGCGCGTCCAGGATCTCCTGAAAAGACTGCTCAGAGTCACGACTCGCGTCGGTGTCCTCGATTCGGAAGACGAACGTGCCGCCGTGATGGCGAGCAAAGGCCCAGTTGAACAACGCTGTGCGGGCTATACCGACGTGTGGCGTGCCGGTCGGTGACGGGGCGAACCGCACTCGCACGTCCGGGCCGGTGATGGCCGAGGTTTCGCTGGGATCTGCAGGAGCTGGCTGGGTCGTCATGGTGGTGCTCAGACTAATCGTCACCAGGCACGGGGTCCCGACAAGGCCCGGTTCAGGACAGACTCACTGATCCAACAACGCCAGGGTGAGCGTTTCCTGGAGCCAGGACAGGAAGTCGTAGTAGGCCATCTGCTGCCTCCGGGCCGGGTGGATCGTCGCGGTCGGTGAGTTCTGCTCAGAATCGTCGAGGGCCGACGCCAACTCCTTGTGCAACGCCTGGGAGTCTTCGTCGGTGCGCAAGCCAAGTCGTTCGCCGAGGATGAGGCGCACATCGGTCAGCGCGACGACCAGCGCTTGAGCCTGCGCCACCTCGAGGTCGACCACCGGGGGCTCGGCACCTTGCAGCGCCTCGATAGCTGCCTCGAGCGTACGGGTCTTGCGCTGACGCAACGAGTGCTCGGTCAGTGCGCGGAACTCTGCGGCCTGCTCAGCATCAGTGCGATGCGCCGGCGGCAACAACCGCAGGAGGGCGGGGTCGCTGGGTTGGTCAGGGGCTCTATCCCCCTCGCCCATGCCAGCGATCAGGTCCATCAACGGATCGCCGGTATCGGCTCGTTGAGGCGCCACGAAGTCGCGCGTCAAGGTCAGCAGATGCACGACGACCGCAGTCTCCTCGGCATCCATTCCTCCCCGGATGCGACCCTTCTTGAGTGCAAACGCCTTAGCCACTCAGTCGTCCTTCTGGAAGGTAGCCCACAGGCCGTAGCCGTGCATGGCCTCGGTGTCGGCCTCCATTTTCTCGCGGGCTCCTGAGGAGACCACAGCTCGGCCTTTGCGGTGCACGTCCAGCATGAGGGTCTCTGCCTTGGCGCGGGGGTACCCGAAGTGTGTCTGCAACACCCAGGTCACATAGGACATCAGATTGACCGGGTCGTTCCAGACCAGCGTGATCCACGGCCTATCGGATTCCGGGCGGTCCATGACTGCGACATCCCCGCTGCGTTGCGGCGAGCGAGTCGGTTCAATCGGCGACGACGGAGAATCTGGAGGAGCATCAGGCACGCCCTCCACTCTAAAGTGCCGGCATGAGTACACCCAGTTCCGCATTGCTGACCGATCACTACGAGCTGACGATGCTGCAGGCTGCCCTCGCAAGCGGACATGCGCACCGCGCGTGCGTCTTTGAGGCGTTCGCGCGACGCCTGCCTGATGGTCGGCGCTACGGGGTGGTGGCTGGCACAGGTCGGGTCTTGGATGCCTTGGCTGATTTTCAGTTCGGCCACGCGGAGATCGACTTTCTGGCCGGTGCATCGATCGTCGATGAGGCAACCTTGGATTACCTCTCGACCTACCGTTTCGGCGGCAACATCTTCGGGTATGCCGAAGGCGAGATCTACTTCCCCGGCTCGCCACTGCTGGTGGTCGAGTCGACGTTCGCCGAGGGCGTCATCCTGGAAACCTTGGTGCTGTCGATGCTGAACCATGACTCGGCGGTGGCCTCGGCCGCCTCACGGATGAGTGCCGCTGCTGGTCAGCGACCTTGCCTGGAGATGGGCTCCCGGCGCACCCACGAGCAGTCGGCTGTTGCCGCTGCCCGGGCCGCCTACATTGCCGGCTTCGAGGCCACGTCCAACTTGGAAGCCGGGCGGCGCCACGGCATACCGACAGTGGGCACGGCCGCGCACTCGTTCACGCTGCTGCACGACGATGAGCGGGCCGCCTTCACCTCGCAGCTGGCCTCGCTTGGCCGCGACACCACGCTGCTGGTCGACACATACGACGTCACTGACGGGGTGGCCCTTGCGGTGGAACTCGCGGGATCCTCGCTCGGCGGGGTGCGGTTGGACTCCGGCGACCTGATCTCCGGGGCGCAGGAGGTGCGCCGACAACTCGATGACCTGGGAGCGGCAGACACTCGCATCGTGGTGACCTCTGACCTCGATGAGTTTGCGATCGCGGCGCTGCAGGCGGCGCCGGTGGACTCCTACGGCGTCGGGACCAGCGTGGTGACCGGGTCGGGAGCCCCCGCAGCGGGCATGGTCTACAAACTGGTCAGTCGCGAGAACGACGCCGGGCAGATGGAAGGTGTCGCCAAGGTCAGCAAAGACAAACTGTCGGTGGGCGGGCGTAAGTATGCGCTGCGACGTCGCAACAGCACCGGCGTTGCCCAAGAAGAACTCATCGGCATCAATGTAGACCCGGTCGAC
>JBBSNC010000085.1:0-10515 GCA_038232855.1 Actinomycetales bacterium | reverse complement strand
CACGTCGAGTTCGAGACGCAGGATGTAACCGCGAATCTGAATGTCACGTTCTTCCATTGCGTTGAGCATCGCGACCTGGATCCGCTCGGCCAGATCGGGCAGTTCGTTGATAGCGACAATGCCGCGATGCGAACGCGGGATGAGCCCGAAATGGATGGTCTCGGGGTCCCCGAGGCTGCGGCCTTCGGTGACTTTCATCGGGTCGACGTCGCCAATGAGGTCGGCCACGGAAGTATCCGGGGTGGCGAGCTTTTCGGCATAGCGCTCTGCGCGGTGCCGCCATGCGATCGGTAGGTCATCGCCCATTTCCTGAGCTCGACGGATCGAGGACGGGGTGATGGGCGCGAAGGGATGCTCGCCGAGCTCTGACCCCTCGATGACGGGGGTCCACTCGTCCAGCAGGCTGATCAGGGTGCGCAGTAGTCGTGTCTTACCTTGCCCGCGCTCGCCGAGCAGGACGATGTCGTGCCCGGCAATAAGGGCCCGCTCCAATCGGGGGATCACGGTGTCCTTGAAGCCGTGCAGACCAGCCCACGGATCGGCGCCCTCGGCCAAGGCGGCCAGCAGGTTGTAGCGAATCTCATGTTTGAGCGGTATGTGCCGATAGTCAGCCGCACGAAGCGACCCGAGAGTGTGGATGTCGGGCTGCTCACTGGAGCTCGAGGTGGTCACCTCATAACGGTACGTCGCCGTGAGGCAGCCCATTCACCCGACCTCGCGCCGGGCCGCCTTGATCGCTTCCCGCCTAGTTGATCGCGGCGTGGACAGCCGGTTGCTACACATGTTTTCTCGCGTGGTCAATGCAAGGATTGTCCGTGGTTGGCGAAGGGAGATGCGATGGCTTCGAGCGCCGAACCGGTCATCAGAGATGCTGATGGCCTCGATGTCGCGGACATCTGTAGCTTCGGCGATCAGTATGTTCGAGCTCACTACGCGCCGATCCTCGGCACGAGTGCTGCGGCTGACCAGATCCTCGTGTGGTGGAACGTGACGCACATTAGTACAGCTGTTGCCGAGCGTCTTGTCGTGATCGCGCAGAACCAGGGTCGGCTTATCGGCGTGGGGCAGCGGGGTCACAGAGGGGAGGCTCATGTGGTCTACAAGCTCTACGTCCATCCCGAGTATCGCGGTCGCCGGTTGGGCCCCCGAATACTAGATGCGCTCATTGCACGCGTGCCTGCGGACGCTGGTCGGCTGTTGATTGAGCACTTCGTCGCCAACGAGCGCGCGAGCGCGTCCTATGAGCGCGAGGGCTTCGTGGTCGAACGGATCGACTCCACTCATACCGAAAACCCGGCGCTCGGTGTGGTGTGGCGCGCCCGTCACCTGAATTCGGTTGTCCTCCGGGCTAAGACCCCTTCGCCTGGACTCGACGGCAAAAGGGTGGCGGCTCTTCCCCTGGGTCGTCAGCAGCTGACTCTTGCTGATACGTGGGGTGCGCCAAGACTTCCTCGGGTGTCGGTTGCCCGGGCGGCGGCCCCGGTCGACGCCTTCCGCCGGAACGATGGAACACGGTCAGCGGATGAGTAGTGCCCATGCCATCGGTGCAGTCTTCGCCATCGTCTCGGGCTTCTAGCCAATCGTCGCCTGCAGTGCGCGCGGATAGGGCCGCATAGACCAGTTGATTCCGCAGATCGGCGTCTTCGATGGTGAGTGGATTGCGGGCCGCGATGGAATGAGACGGCTGCCGACCGCCAGGGTCGCAGTATTGCCGGTAGTCGTGAGGTCGGGTGCGATAGATCTTGCCGAACAAGGTCGTCCAGGTGACGTGCCTCGTGCTATCCATCACAGAGGACCAGAATTGCTCGGTCTTCAGTTGGTGATGTGGCCGGTGTTTAACATTCAGATTGGGCTCGCAGGTCGAACCGCCAGCCGCCCCATAGGGCCGCTCGTGATCTAGTTCGCAGCGGTGCGCGGGGACGACGCATCCGGGTGCGCGGCAGGAGCGATCTGTGGCCCGCACCTGAGCGATCATGTCCGCGTCCGGTCGGTAGGCGGCGATAGATCGCTCCACGAGCCGACCATCAGCAGGGTCGGTTAAGAGCCGGTGGAGCGTCGAGCCCGGGTCGGCTGCGAGCTCCCGTACATGCTCAGGCGTCAGGAACCCGTGCCCTGGAATCTCTGCCGCTAGGGAATCCGGAGGACCAACGTCCGCCGCAGACCCACCGGCGGCTCCCCCACTCCAGGCGCCGACTGGGACAACCACCTCAACGGTGGCCACGGGCGGACCGCTGATGATTCGGCATACATCGTGGGTTTCTGGCGCCAACAGTTCGGTTGGCCGTTCGGGCAAAGGAAGCATGCCGCGCACCAGTAGCGCCATCGCGGTGTCTGACCGCAGGTGAGCTAGGGACCGCTCGTCTCCGGCTTTGCGAGCCCGGCGGGCGATAGTCTCGATCCGCTCGCTAGCCGCCGCGACACTGGTGCCGCCAGCCGAGATCACATATCGCCCAAGCCCGTCGTCACACAATTCGCCGTACACCTCGCGGGTCGCCAGAGCAGCCACACGCCGCTCCTTTGCCTTCTGTGGATCGCGCCCTTCCACCCGGGCCACCTCGCGGGCGAGCCTGCGCTGAAACTCCGCCCACGACTCGCGGCGGTCCAACTCCGCCGGGATAGCGAAGACAGCCTCGGCAACACTTCGAGCCTGCTCGACGTCCATGGATCGACAGCGCTGCCATGACTCCGAGACCGCCCGCCAATCCACATCGCCACGAGCCAAACTGGCCTCGGTCGTCGCGACAGCCTCGCATGGTGCCAGCGCAAACGCGACACGTAAATGACAGGCCCCGATTCCGTATCCCGTCAGGACGGACAACTCGTGGGCGACAACCGACTTGATCTTGGCCCGCCAGCGCTGCCGCGCAGTCAGCGACAACTCCTCTGGCGATGAAGCACCTCGACGTGCCAACAACTCGCGCCCAGCTCGATCAGCCAATGACCGGGCTGCTTGAATCCCGACCGCGTCCGCGAAGCCTTGAATCATCCGGGCGCCTTGCGCAGCCTGCAGGAGAGCCGCGCTGCTGATCTGGTCCTCTGAGGCAACTCGCCTTCGGGTGTGTGCCACCGCGCAGGCGATGGTCGTCTCAAGGTGCTCCGCTACGCCTGTCGGAAGCGGGAGCGAAGCCAGCGTGCTGCCCAGGTGCCGCAGCGCTTCTTCCGGATCCGCACCCCGGCTCGGGCTGTCACCGCGAGCGCTGAGGAGATCACCTTCGTCAGCGATATTTGTGCTCATGAAACCCCTCCTCGTGTTGTGCTTCCCCGAAGTCTTACCCAATATTAGTACATACGTTCGATAGAATGCAAGCACCCAGACGGCGCTTTTTGCGACACGCGGATGACACCGCATATCAAGGAGTGGTTCAAGAGTGCTCAGGCCTTCGCGATTCAAGTCGGCCGGCTAACTCGGTACAGTGGGGGTGCCCGGCATGCACCTAGGGCTCCGGTTGCTCCTTCGCTCGTTGGTGAGCGTGCAGGCCCGCTAGAGATGACTGCGGCAGCTCAAGGGTCGAACCCGGCCGTGTCACAGTGCACGCACGATACTCGGGATCAACGGGCCCTTACTGAAGTATCGAGTGATCAGGCACTTGAACACCCGGAGTCGGTGCTCACAGATGAGGGCACACCGGCGATGCATACGCTCATCGTGGGTCAGGCGCTGGCCGGGGCGACAGCCTTTCGTTGAAGGCGATTAGCTCCAGTGGCTCAGTCTTCGAGGACGAAGGTGACCTCGATGACGACGTCGTAACTTGAGATGCGACCGTCGGTGACTTCGACCTTTTGCTCTTTCACCCAGGCGCCTGAGACATTGCGAAGCGTGGCGCTGGCGCGCTCGACGCCAGTGGTGACGGCGTCCACAAAACTCGTTTCCGAGCGGGCGCTAAGGGTGGTGATGCGGGCAATGCTGGCCATGGTGTTCCTTCGGTTGTCGGTCCGCTGAGTCTCACGGTGAAGGCGCGCGTGGTCAAGCGCTAGTGCGCCCATTCCCCCTGGTTCCAGGCGACGTCGAGTACGCGCTGAATGGGCTGCACGTCCCATCCCTGGGAGGTGACCCAATCTGCATAGCAGTACGTGTCGGCATACCTGGTGCTGCTGTCGCAGAGCAATGTGACGATCGAGCCAGACTCCCCGCGCTCACGCATTTCACACGCCAGCCGAAGCACCGCATACCGGCTGGCCCCGTCGAGGGGCCTGCGCACAAGCCGGTGCGCTCGTGCAGCGTATGCATCGCCGCCACCGACGCGGCATCCGGAACGCCGATCATCCGGTCGACCACGGAGGGCACAAAACTGGGCTCGACCCTGGGCCTGCCGATTCCCTCAATGCGAGAGCCTCGGGGCTGGTGGTCGCGCTGTTCAGCGAAGTCGGGCAGGAAGGCCGATCCCTCGGGGTCGACGACGCACAGGCGCGCGGCATGACCGTGCAGCCGCAGGTAGCGGCCAATGGTGGCGCTGGTGCCACCGGTGCCAGCGCCGACAACGATCCAACTGGGCTCGGGGTGCGGCTCGAGGGCGAGTTGGTCGAAGATCGACTCGGCAATGTTGTTGTTGCCGCGCCAATCCGTGGCCCGTTCGGCATAAGTGAACTGATCCATGAAGTAGCCGTTGTGCTCAAGGGCCAGTTGACGGCTGACGTCGTAGACAGCCGCCGCGTCGTCGACCAGGTTGCAGCTGCCTCCTTCTCGCTCAATCAGGGCGATCTTTTCGGCGCTGGTGTTGCGGTGCATGACGGCGATGAAAGGCAACTCCAGCATGCGAGCGAAGTAGGCCTCCGATACGGCGGTGGAGCCCGACGATGCCTCTATCACCGTCGTGCCTTCGCCGATGACACCGTTGCAGAAGTGCGTAGAGGAACAAGGATCGAGCGAGCCGGTGTTTCAGGCTTCCCGTGGGATGGGTGGACTCGTCCATGAGATAGATCTGTATGCCGTCGAACGCAGGGATCGGCACAGTGAGCAGGTTCGTATCCGCGGTGCGTCCCGCATCCGAGGCGATTCGTCTGATGGCCTCATCCACCCAGGCGCGGTCAGTGGGCCGCGGCGCAGGAACATCGATCAACTCAGCGACAGTGCTCACGTGACTCACTGTGCCAGGCGCGAGCGGATTCAGGACCGCACACGCGGCAGACGGCCCCGGTGAGCCAAACGCTCCCGGGGGCCGCCTGGTCTGTGGCGTCAGCTACAGCCGCTAGTGCTGCCGCAGCCTTCGCAGACGTAGCAGGAACCTGCTGGGCGCATCTTCGTGCCACAGGTCATGCACATCGGGGCGTCGGCTGCCTTGCCCTGCAACTGCTCGAGCAACTCAGTCGAGGAGTGGACGGTCGGCTCGGCTACCCGGGCATCGGCTACCCCGGCTCCGGACTGGACTTCCGGGGCCTCTTGGGTATGCCGTTTGCTCGCCGGGGCAGCGGACTGGCTGAACGACTCAAGGGCCTCTTCGACGTCCTCGTCATCGGAGTCGCCTTCGGCATAGGAGCCGGTTTCGAGCTGCCGAGCCCGCTCCTCAGCGGAGTGGATGCCCATGAACGACCGAGTTTCGAAGTCCATGTAGTCCAACGCCAGCCGGCGGAAGACATAGTCCATCAGCGACTGAGACATCCGCACGTCCGGGTCGTCCGTCAGACCTGCGGGCTCAAAGCGCAGGTTGGTGAACTTTTCGACATACGTCTCCAGTGGCACGCCATATTGCAGGCCGACCGACACGGCGATCGAGAAGGCATCCATCACGCCGGCCAGGGTCGAACCCTGCTTGCCGAACTTGAGGAAGAGCTCGCCGAGTTGGCCGTCGACGTAGGTACCCGCAGTCAGGTAGCCCTCAGCGCCACCCACCGCGAACGACGTGGTCTGGCTCGCGCGGCGCTTGGGAAGGCGCTTGCGCACCGGGCGGTACTCGATGACCTTTTCGACCTTGGGTTCGGCCGCCTCGACGGATTCGTTGGTCTTGGCCTCCTCCTTCTTGCCGTCCGAGAGGGGCTGACCGACCTTGCACATGTCGCGATACACCGCAAGCGCCTTCAGGCCCATCGTCCAACCCTGCTGATAGACGTCGGCGATCTCTTCGACCGTGGCGCTCTCGGGCAGGTTTACCGTCTTGGAGATCGCACCGGAGAGGAACGGCTGGGCAGCTGCCATCATCCGCACGTGGCCCATCGGCTTGATGGCGCGAGTGCCCATGGCGCAGTCGAAGACCTCGTAGTGCTCGGGCTTCAGGCCCGGTGCATCGATGACGTGGCCCTTCTCCGCGATGTGCTCCACGATCGCCTCGACTGTCTCGTCGGCATACCCGAGCATGTTGAGTGCACGTGGGATCGTCTGGTTGACGATCTGCATCGAGCCGCCACCGACCAACTTCTTGAACTTGACCAGGGAGAAGTCGGGCTCGATGCCGGTGGTGTCGCAGTCCATCATGAAGCCGATGGTGCCGGTCGGCGCCAAGACAGATGCCTGCGCATTGCGGAAGCCGTTCTTCTCGCCGGTCTTCACGACCGAATCCCAGGCCTTGGTCGCCGCCTTGTGAATCGCGGTGTCCATGTCAGCCATCGGACGCAACTCGTCGTTGGCCGCTTGGTGCTTGCGCATGACGCGCTTGTGCGGGTCTGCGTTGCGGGCGTATCCGGCATACGGTCCGACCACACCTGCCAGTTCAGCCGAACGCTTGTATGCAGCCCCGGTCAGCAAAGAGGTCAGGGTCGCAGCCAGCGTGCGGCCACCTTCGGTGTCATACCCACGGCCGGTTGCCATCAGCAGTGCGCCGAGGTTGGCGTAGCCGATGCCCAGTTGGCGGTAGTCGCGGGTCGTGTCGCCGATGGCCTCGGTCGGGAAGTCCGCAAAGCAGATGGAGATGTCCATCGCAGTGATGACAAGTTCGAGCACTTTTTGGTAGGTCTCTACGTCGAAGGTGTTGTCGTCGCGCAGGAACTTGAGCAGGTTGAGGCTGGCCAGGTTGCAGCTGGAGTTGTCCAACGACATGTATTCCGAGCAGGGGTTGGAGGCAGTAATGCGGCCCGTTTCCGGGGTGGTGTGCCAGTCGTTGATCGTGTCGTCGTATTGGATGCCTGGGTCGGCGCACTCCCAGGCGGCCTGTGCCATCTTGTCGAACAGCCCGCGGGCATCGACCGTGTCGATGACCGAACCGTCTTTGCGGGAACGCAGACCGAAGTCGGCGCCCTCGTCCACCGCACGCATGAACTCATCGCTGACCCGCACCGAGTTGTTGGCGTTTTGATACTGCACCGAGACGATGTCGGAGCCGCCGAGGTCCATGTCGAAGCCGGCGTCGCGCAGTGCCCGGATCTTGTCTTCCTCGCGAGCCTTGGTCTGCACGAACTCTTCGATGTCTGGGTGGTCGACATCAAGGACAACCATCTTGGCCGCCCGTCGAGTCGCGCCACCGGACTTGATGGTGCCTGCCGAGGCATCGGCACCACGCATAAAGGACACCGGACCACTCGCGGTGCCACCGGAGGACAACAACTCCTTGGAAGACCGGATGCGGGACAGGTTCAACCCAGCGCCGGAGCCACCCTTGAAGATGAAGCCCTCTTCCTTGTACCAGTTCAAAATCGAGTCCATCGAGTCGTCGACCGACAGGATGAAGCAGGCACTGACCTGTTGCGGGCTCGCCGTGCCCACGTTGAACCACACCGGTGAGTTGAAGCTGAAGACCTGGTGGATCAGGGCATGAGTCAACTCATGCTCAAAAATCTCCGCGTCTTCGTCGCTGCGGAAGTAGCCATGCTCCGTGCCAGCTCGCGCATACGTCAACACCACACGGTCGATGAGCTGCTTCAGGCTGTTCTCCCGCACTTCGGAGCCAACGGCACCACGGAAGTACTTGGTGGTGACGATGGTGGAGGCGTTGACCGACCAGAAGTCGGGGAACTCCACGCCGTGCTGCTCGAAGATGACCGCCCCGGTTTTCCAGTTGGTCTGCACGACGTCGCGTTTCTCCCACGTCACCTGCTCATAGGGATGAACCCCCGGTGTGGTGTAAATGCGTTCGATCGTCAGGCCAGTGCTGGCGCGACGCGAGCGAGACTTGGCCCCGGTCGTCTCCGTCATATCCATGCTCCTTGTGCTGTGTGGCGGTGGGTGAACTGGTGTGTTGTCTTGATGCTGTCAGTGACCACTGACATACCCGGCGTCGGTTTCGGCGCGCAAAAGGGTGATGGCCGACTCGAAGTCGGTGAGCGAATCGAACGCCTGATAGACCGAGGCGAAGCGCAGGTAGGCGACCTCGTCCAGGTGCCGAAGAGGCGTCAAAATGGCGAGGCCGACTTCGTGCGCGTCGACCTCTGCTTGGCCCAGCGAGCGGATGGTCTCCTCGACCGTCTGGGCAAGGCGTTGCAGGTCATCCTCAGTTACCGGGCGGCCCTGACATGCCTTGCGGACGCCGACAAGCACTTTGTCTCGGCTGAACGGCTCAGTGGCGCCCGAGCGCTTGATGACTGCCAGTGTCGCGGATTCCACGGTGCCGAACCGGCGGCCGCACTCGGGGCACTGACGCCTGCGACGAATCACCGTGCCCTCCTCTTGGACCCGGCTGTCCACCACGCGGGAGTCGGTATGCCGGCAGAACGGACAGTGCATCGCTTCTCCTTCGTTGGGGACGATGTGTGGATGGCTTGTGCACGACACTACTCTCCCTGTGCACAACATATGGACTAGCCACACTGCTGTAACTACTAGATATAGGGAGACTAGGTCGGGCGACTACGAGAAGCAAGCGGTATGCCGACACTTCGGCGTGTCGCCGATTGACTCCTAGCCTGTCGAAGCCAACGCGAAGGGCAAGACACCAGGCGCACCCGCAGCACGCAAGGCACGGGCCGCGACCGTCATCGTCCACCGGGACTCCACCCGGTCATCCACGAGGAGGACTGGCCCTGGGCCGGAGGACAACGCTTCGCGCAGATCGGCACCGACTGCGAGCCGATCCCACACGTTCGCCAGTCGAAAGGCGCTGTTGCCGCCGGGATCGCCAACGGGTCCGCCATCCACCAGGTCAAGGCTGCCCAGCATCGGCATCCTGCCAATCCGTGAGATCTGGTGTGCCAGGGATTGCACCAGCGCAGGACGACGACGCGATGGCATCGCCACCACGCCAACGGGGCGCGCCTGCCAGTCCCAGTCCGCCAACACCTGAACGCAGGCACGCACCATGTCCTCGGGCACCGGGGCATCCACTGCGAGCACACTGCGCAACCGCTGGCCCCACCCCAGATCGCTGAGCCTGGCCAGCACCCGCCCGGTTTCGGCCAGTTCATCCACCCCGATCTTGCCCTTGACGTCTACGCCCAGACGCGGCATACCCGTAGGCCATTGCGCCCGAGGCTCGACGGGCACACCGACCGAGCCAAGGCTGCGCCCCGCGATCGCCATCGCCTCAGCAGGGATATCACTGGAGAACCAGACCTGCCCGCAGACATCGCAGCGACCGCAAGGCTCGGCGCTCGTGTCATCCAGACACTCCTGCAGGAAGGCCATGCGGCATCGAGAGCCGCGTTGGTAGTCGAGCATGAGCGCTGCCTCGCGTTCACGCGCCTGTGCGACCCGCTCATACCGCTCCCGGTCATACACCCACGGTTGCCCGGTGCTGACCCACCCACCGCCGACCTTGTCGACCGCCCCGTCGACGTCCAGCACCTTCAGGAGCAACTCCAACCGGGTGCGGCGCACATCAACCATTGTTTCCAGGGCCGGCGTCGACAGTGGCCGCGCAGACTCCGAGAGCGCAGCCAAAGCCGCCTCCGCCTGCTCGGCACGAGGCATCGAAGCAGACGCGAAGTATGACCAAATGTCGCGATCCTCGGCCCCTGGCAGCAGCAACACATCGGCGCGCTCGGTCGCCCGCCCGGCGCGACCGACCTGCTGGTAGTAGGCGACCGGCGACGACGGAGCGCCAAGGTGCACCACAAAACCAAGATCCGGTTTGTCGAACCCCATCCCGAGCGCACTCGTTGCGACCAACGCCTTGACCTCGTTGTGCCGCAAGGACTCCTCTAGGCGTTCACGTTCCTCCGGATCGGTCCGACCGGTGTATGCGGCTACGTTCGTTCCCACGGACCGCAAGGCCTGAGCCGTCTCTTCAGCAGCCGAGACCGTCAAGCAGTAGACGATCCCGCTGCCCGGCAGCGAGGAGAGATTGGCCACAAGCCAGGCGATCCGTTGCTGCGCGGTCAAGGACCGGAGCACCCCCAAGCGCAGCGACACCCGCGCCAGCGGACCCCGAATCGTGAGGACCGGTTTGCCACCGACAGCGAGTTGCTCAGACACATCAGCAACGACGCGCGCGTTCGCCGTGGCCGTCGTCGCCAGCACCGGAGTGTCGTGCGGCAAATCCTCCAACAACGAGCGAATCCGCCGATAATCCGGCCGGAAGTCGTGGCCCCAATCGCTAATGCAGTGCGCCTCATCGACCACCAGCAAGCCGCATCGACGAGCAAGATCGGGCAACTGCTCGGCCCGGAACCTCGGATTGTTGAGCCGCTCGGGGCTGATCAGGAGTACATCGACTT
>JBBSNC010000084.1:0-10582 GCA_038232855.1 Actinomycetales bacterium | reverse complement strand
CCAGATGATGCCCTCCAACGTGAGCCGGTGATCGTTCCACGGCCGGCCCACTCGCCCCCGCGCAGACGGGAGCACCGTCTCCCAGGACCGCCCACAAATCATCCGAAATCGCATCCGTCCGAATCATGCCTCCCACCGCAGCACACCCAAGCCCCAGGCATTAGCAGACACGCCCTAGTCCCATATGGCTCTTCCGCGCCGCCCGTTCCGGGCTCAACTTCGACCTGACAGCCGCGTCGTGACTGTGGCTGATCATACTTGCGGTGATCGGACAGGCAGGAGCGTGGCTCTTGGTCGGTGCCGCGTCCGCGCCTGCCCTCCCACACGACGGCGATGCTGCTAGCTATTCATCCTGTCTTGGCCGTGCTCCTCGGAGTCTTCGTGCTTGGCGAAAGGCTGAGCCTGACCCAAGTAGCGGGCGGCCTCCTAGTGCTCGTTGCCCTGCTCGTCACCTCAGTCTCGCGACCAGCAGCTCGATCCCGGATCGGGGCATCACCGGGGCGCCCGTGCGCGGTTCAGCGTGATTCGAGCTCGGCTGCGATTGCGGCCGCCGCGCGCTGCAGCGGCACGACAGCGGCCCCGATGGCTTCATCATCCATCCGAGACAGCGGGCCCGACATCGACACCGCCAAGCGGTGTCGGGGGGCCGGAACTGCCACGGCCACGCAGCGCACACCTATCTCCTGTTCCTCATTGTCCACGGCGTAGCCGGCCTCGCGGGCCTTGGTCAGTTCAGCGAGGAACGCGTCGACGGCGTCGATGGTGTTGGGCGTACGCACGCCTAGCCCGGTGCGGGCCAGCAAGTCGCGCACCTCATTCTCTGGCGCGCGCGACAAGATAATCTTGCCCACTGCGGTGCCGTGCGCATCGACCCTGCGCCCCAGTTCGGTGAACATGCGCATCGAATTCTGGGAGGGCATCACGTTACCGATGTAGACGATCTGGTCCCCGTCCAAAGTGGCCAGATTCACCGACTCACCAAGTTCCGCGACCACGGACTCCAGGTGCGGCTTCGACCAACCGACGATCCGTTGCCCGGTGACCTCCCCGAGATGGATCAACCGCGGGCCCAGGGAGTACTCACGCGACGGCTCCTGACGCACGTATCCCAGGTCCACCATGGTTCGCACCAGCCGGTGGATGGTGGGCAGCGGCAAGGCCGTGCCCGCGGCCAATGCGGACAGGGAGATCACACCGCCTGCGTCCGCGATGGCCTCCAGAATCGTGAAGGCTCGCCCCAGCGACTGCACCCCTCCAGCGGCCCGACCGGTTGTCTCGAGTTTGGGTACGGCCGACATGGGTGCCTTTCTGCGAAGGTCGTCTGTTCTTAGCAGAAACGATTTTCCGCCACAAGGAAGTATACGTTTGCTTCGTGACGTTCCGTCGATAACCCCCTACCTGCCGCGCCACCGCCGGACGGAATGCCGCGGCACGGTCTGTTGCCTTAGCCACGGGCACTCATCCGGCGGCCAGCCACGATCAGAGGAACTGACGGGACAGCGAGGCGTGACGGTTGACATCCTTGTAGAGCAAGTAGCGGAATCGCCCCGGGCCTCCGGCGTAACACGCCTGCGGGCAGAATGCCCTCAGCCACATGAAGTCGCCTTCCTGCACCTCAATCCAGTCAGTGTTCAACAGGTACACGGCCTTACCCTCCAAGACGTAGAGGCCATGCTCCATGACGTGCGTTTCCGGGAACGGAATCACTCCGCCGGGCTCGAAGTTCACGATCGTGACATGCATGTCGTGCCGAATGTCGTCGAGGCTGACGAACCGCTGCGTGGTCCAGCGTCCTTCGGTCCCAGGCATCGGGGCGCCAGGAACATCGGTCTCGTGGGTGACGAAGGCCTCGGGCGCGTCGATCCCCTCGACCTGCTGGTAGGTCTTGCGGATCCAGTGGAAACGCCCCGGCCCCTGAGCGGCATCATCCACGTGCAAGGTCCAGGAGGAACCGGCCGGAAGGTAAGCGTAACTGCCGGCGCGCAACTCGTGGGCCTCTGCCCCGATGTTCAGGGTCAATTCGCCTTCGACGACGAACAGCACGCCCTCTGCTTGGGGATCGAGTTCCGGACGGTCGCTTCCGCCGCCGGGTGAGACCTCGACGATGTACTGCGAGAAGGTCTCGGCGAATCCGGATAAAGGCCGAGCGATGATCCACATCCGCATCGACGTCCAGAACGGCAGGAAGCTCGTGACGATGTCAGTCATCGTGCCGCGCGGCAGCACGGCATACGCCTCGGTAAACATGGCCCGGTCGGTCGTCAGCTCGGTCTGTGCCGGGAGGCCACCGGTGGGTGCGTAGTAGGTCGGTGTGCTCATGCTTCTCCTCTGCTCAGCAGTTGGCCTCGCGGCGCTGCGGTGATGTCTACCTGTTTGCCGTTCAGCCAGGTCGCTCGGACCACGCCGGTCAGCGTCGATCCGTCGTAGGCCGAGACGGGGTTCTTGTGATGTAAATCCGCGACCTTGACGACGAATTCTTCGTCTGGGGCAAACACCGCGAAATCAGCGTCGGCTCCGACCTCGATGCGTCCCTTGGACGGCAAATCCACGAAATCGGCAGGCCCGGTCGACATCCAGTTGACGACGTCGGCCAACGAGTGCCCTCGGGTGCGCGCTCCGGACCATGTCGCGGACAAACCAACCTGAAGACCGGCGACGCCGCCCCAGGCAGTGCTGAAGTCGCCGATGCCAAGCGCCTTGAGATCAACGGTGCAGGGCGAATGGTCGGTGACCACGATGTCGATAGCACCGTCGCCGAGCGCATCCCAGAGCTGCGTCTGGTTGCCTTCCTCCCGGATGGGGGGACAGCACTTGAATTGGGTCGCTCCGTCGGGGATCGACTCGGCCACAAAGGTCAGGTAGTGCGGGCACGTCTCGACTGTCAACGGCACCCCGTCCGCCCGCGCGGAGCGGATCATCGGCAACGCGTCGGCACTGCTCAGGTGCAAGATGTGCGCCCGTGAATCCAGTCGCCGTGAGGTTTCGATGACGCGGGCGATCGCGAGGTTCTCGGCACCTCGAGGTCGGGCTCGCAAGAAGTCGGCGTAATCGCGACTACGCGAGTGCGTTGCCGAGGCATGCTTCACGCTGTCCTCGTCCTCGGCATGCACGATCAGCACCGACCGCAGTCGGCCGGTCTCACGCATCGCCGCTTCGATCTCCTCGGGGCTCAGGTGGGGGAACTCATCGACGCCGGAGGGCAAGGTGAAGCACTTGAAGCCGAACACCCCTGCCTCGTGCAAGGCGGCGAGGTCGCCGATGTTTCCTGGGATCGCCCCGCCCCAGAAGCCGACGTCGATGTAACTCTGATCCTCGGCGACGGCGCGTTTGCGCTCCAGCCCCGCAACTGTGGTGGTCGGTGGGACAGAGTTGAGCGGCATGTCCACCAGGGTGGTGACGCCGCCCGCCGACGCGGCTTTGGTCGCGCTGGCGAAACCTTCCCATTCGGTGCGGCCAGGTTCGTTGACGTGGACGTGGGTATCCACCAGGCCCGGCAACAGGACCTCGTCTTGGCGAAGATTCAGCACCGTCACCGCCGCCTCGGGCGTGGTGTCCTGGTCCGCCGCTGACGTCTTATCCGTCCGCAACTGCTCCACGGAGACGATCTGACCGTCCTTGACGCCCACTTCGACGGCCCGTTCGGCGCCATTGACGATCGCCCGCGGAGCCCTGATCAGCGCATCGAGGGCCATCAGCTTCCCCGATAGGTCGAGTAGCCGAACGGGTTCAACAGCACCGGAACGTGGTAGTGCGCATTGGCATCGGAGATGGTGAAAGCGATCGTGATTTCGGGGTAAAACGCGGTGGTGCCGGAAGCGGCGAAATAGCTGCCGGAGTCGAAGGTCAGCCGATAGTAGCCCTCCGCCAGCCTCTCGGGCCCGATCGTGCCGATCCGTCCATCGACGTCCGTGGATCCAGCGCCGAGTGACTCGCCGGCCAAAGTATGCAGGGTGATGGGCACCCCCTCAGCCGGTAGACCCAGACTGGTGTCCAGAACGTGCGTTGACAGAGTTCCCATCAGAGTGTCTCCTTCAGTCGCAGAATGGCGATGTCGCGAAGTTGAGTGACCGTTTCGGCACGTTCGGTCACTTCATCGTTGTTGCGTCGGCGATCCAGCTCGGCCAAGATCTCTTCGGCTGAGCGGCCCGCGGCCCGAATCAGAAAGACCCGGTTGAACCGGGCCTCGTAGGCGAGGTTTCCTGTGCGCAATCGTGCAGCCGTGTCGTGATCGGCGGGGTCAACGCCTCCTTGTTCGCGGCGCGACAGCTGCTCATCGTGGTCGGGGTCGCTCGCCTGCTCTCCGATCCGCGGGTGGCCCGCGAGCGCAGCGAGCAGTTCGCCGTCGTCCAAGTGCTCGGCTGCTTCGCGTGCGGTGCGTTCCAGCGTCGGCCAGTACTCATATGGTCGCGCCGCAGCCACCGAATCGACCCATCGAGGGACGTTGAGGCATCGCCGCAACTTTTCGCGTACCTCGTTATTCGGCAACTCGTTGAAGGCAGTGACATCAGGGCTGTTCATGGTGGCCTCCCTCGCCCCGATGTCATCGTCGTTGGTCGTTGGGGCCTGGCTCGAGATGTTCGCGGGCAATGCGCTGGCCTACTTGGGTGAGCAACGCTCCGGCCTGGGACATCGATCGGTCGAGGTCGGGCTCGAGGTCACTCAGGGCGTAAGCGGCCTGGATGCCTGCGGCGGCTAGCCGTTCCCGAGTCAGGGTGGTGCGTCCACACACGGCCAGCACCGGTATGCCGCGCTTACCTGATGCGGACGCCACACCCGCTGGCGCTTTGCCGTTCAGAGTCTGTTCGTCCAGGGAGCCCTCCCCGGTGATGACCAGGTCGACTCCGTCAAGCGCCTTGTCGAATCCAATGAGGTCGAAGATCAGATCGATCCCTGGGCGTAGCGTCGCTCCGAGCAGGGCCAGCGCGGCATACCCCACCCCCCCGGCGGCGCCGGCACCCGGCGCATCACGCTCGTCTCGCCCGGTGTGCGCGGCGACTACATCTGCGAAGTGGCCGAGGGCACGGTCGAGTTGGCCGATCTGTGCTTCGTCAGCGCCCTTTTGAGGACCGTAGATCGCGGCCGCCCCGTTGGGTCCGGTCAGTGGATTGTCCACATCGCAGGCAATGGTGATGCTGACACCGGCCAGCCGCTCCTCCAGCGCCCCAGTGTCCAGTCGGTCCAGGCCATCCAGCGCGGCGCCACCGTCGGGAATGTGACGGCCCTTCGCGTCGATGAGGTTGACGCCCAGGGCAGAGATCAGGCCTGCGCCGCCGTCGGTGCTGGCGCTACCACCGATACCGACGACAAGCGTGGTGCACCCTGCTTTGATCGCAGCCGCCATGACCTCCCCCGTGCCACGACTGGTCGCCACTAGTGGCTCCAGCAGGCCCCCAGGCAGGCAGACGAGTCCGGATACGTCGGCCATCTCGACCACAGCGGTCTCGCCCAAGCGTGCATACCGCGTGGACACCGGCTCGCCAGTGGGTCCGGCGGCGACCACCGGCACCTCGACATACCCAGCGGCGACGGCAGCGGCGATTGTTCCGTCGCCTCCGTCGGCCACTGGCACGCCGCGCACGCTGACCGGGCTGACAGCCTGGAGGCCCTGGCGCACCGCCGCGACCACGTCGGCCGCGGTCAATGAGCCCTTGAACTTGTCCGGCGCGATCAGCACTGTTCGGTTTGTCACTGGCGGTCGCTCTCCTCTGAAGTCGTCTCAGTCCAGCATCGAGATGGCGGTCGGGGCTTCCTTACCCTCGGCGGCGAGGTCCTCGAACTCGGTCACCGCGTCGATCTGCACGCCCATCGACACGTTGGTGACCCGCTCTAGAATCATCTCGACGATCACGGGCACCTGGAACTCAGCCATCCAGGCCTTGGCCTGCTCTAGGGCAGGCCCGATCTGGTCGGGCTCGAAGACTCTGATCGCCTTGCAGCCCAGACCTTCGGCCACCTTGACGTGATCGACGCCGTAGCCATTGATCTCGGGAGAGTTGATGTTCTCGAAGTCGAGCTGAACGTGATAGTCCATCTCGAATCCGCGTTGGGACTGGCGGATCAACCCGAGATAGGCGTTGTTGACCAAGACGTGGATGTACGGGATCTTGAACTGCGCGCCGACGGCCAACTCCTCGATCAGGAACTGGAAGTCATAGTCTCCGGAGAGGGCGACGACAGTGTCCTGCGGAGCCGCGACAGCCACGCCGAGGGTGGCCGGGATGGTCCAGCCCAGCGGACCGGCCTGGCCTGCGTTGATCCAATGCCGCGGGCCGTAGACGTGCAGCAACTGTGCCGCCTGGATCTGAGATAACCCGATCGTTGAGACGTAGCGGGTGTTCCTGTCGAAGACCGCATTCATCTCTTGGTAGACCCGCTGCGGCTTCAATGGCACGCTGTCGAAGTTGGTCCGGCGCTGCAGGGTGCGCTTGCGCTCCTGGCACTCATAGACCCACTTGCTCTCCTCGTCACCGATCTTGCCTTCCGCTTTCCACTCCCGGGCGACCTCCAAGAAGGCCTCCAGCGCGAGGCCGGCATCAGAGACGATGGAGTAGTCGGCCGCAAAGACCCTGCCGATCTGGGTTGGCTCGATGTCCACGTGCGTGAAGGTGCGCCCCTTGGTGTAAACCTCGGTCCCGCCGGTATGCCGGTTGGCCCAGCGGTTGCCGATGCCAAGTACGTGGTCCGACTCCAGCATCGTCGCATTGCCGTAGCGGTGCGAGGTCTGCAACCCCACCATGCCCACCATCAGGGGGTGATCGTCAGGGATCGTGCCCCAACCCATCAGCGTGGGAACTACCGGGACGCCGAGCGTCTCGGCAAGTTCGACCAACAGGTCAGCTGCATCGGCATTGACGATCCCGCCACCGGCCACGATCAACGCCCGCTCGGCCTCCAGGACCATGGTCAGCGCCTTCTCCGCCTGAGCCCGGGTTGTGCCGGGCTTGGCCACCGGCAGCGGTTCGTACGTGTCGATGTCGAACTCGATCTCGGCCATCTGTACGTCGATCGGCAGGTCCAGCAGCACTGGCCCCGGACGACCTGAGCGCATCAACTGGAAGGCCTTCTGGAAGCTACCCGGCACCTGCGCGGGCTCCATTACCGTGACGGCCCACTTGCTCACCGGCGCCGCAATACTCGCGATATCAACGGCCTGGAAATCCTCCTTGTGGAGTTTGGCCACCGGGGCCTGTCCGGTCAGACACAAGATCGGGATCGAGTCGGCCGAGGCCGAATACAGACCCGTAATCATGTCCGTCCCAGCCGGGCCCGAGGTGCCCACACAGATGCCGATGTTGCCGGCGGCGGCGCGGGTGTATCCCTCGGCCATGTGCGAAGCGGCCTCGACGTGCCGCGCGAGCACATGCTTGACCCCACCATGAGCCCTCATCGCGTTGTAGAAGGGGTTGATCGCGGCGCCGGGTAGGCCGAAGGCCTGGGTAGCGCCTTCCTTCTCCAAGATCAAAATTGCGGCGTCAACGGTGCGCATTCGTGGCATGGCTGCTGTCTTTCCTGTCGGGGAATTGTCTGGTGAGGTGGTGTGCCGGTTGGCTACGGGATCAGTTGCTGTGGCTGTCAGTGCGGCCGGACAGTCGCTGAACCCCGCGCAGCAACGCAGAGTGGTCCAGTTGACCGTCGCCGGCGGCCCGCGCCGAGGCCATCAACTGGGCGACCAGCGCGCCCAGAGGTACCACGACACCAGCCTCTCGGGAGGCCGAGGTGAAGATGCCCATGTCCTTGTGGTGCAGATCGATCCGGAAGCCCGGGTCGAAGCAGCCCTCGAGCATGTTGGACTTCTTCTGCTCAAGCACCTTGGAGCCGACCAGGCCGCCACCCAGCACCTCCAGCGCAGCGGGCATGTCGACTCCGTAGGCCTCCAAGAACACGACGGCCTCGGCCAACGCCTGGATATTCGAGGCAACGATGAGCTGGTTCGCCGCCTTCACGGTCTGGCCTGCGCCACTGGGCCCCACGTGCACGATGGTCTTGCCTACAGCGGAGAAAACGTTTTCGGCTTCGGCGAAGTCGCCGGCGTCGCCGCCGACCATGATCGACAACGCGGCGTTGACCGCACCTGCCTGACCGCCAGACACCGGGGCATCGAGCATCCGGAAGCCGCGTTCGGTGGCTTGGCTTGCCAAAGTGACCGCCACGTCGGGGCGGATGCTTGAGAAGTCGATGATCAACGCGCCTTCTTTCGCGCTGTCGAAGACCCCGCCTTCACCGTTCAACACTGCGTCGACGTCGGGACTGTCCGGCACCATGATGCAGATGACGTCAGCATCCTTCGTTGCCTCGGCTGCGGTATCGGCAGGTGTCCCACCGGCCTCTTCCAACGCGGCATAAGGGCCGGGGCTGCGGTTGTAGCCCCGGACGTCGTGGCCTGCCTTGGCCAGGTGCCCGGCCATGGGGCTGCCCATGATGCCGAGTCCGATGAAAGCGATTGAAGTCATAGTGTGTTCCTTTTCTGTGTGTTGCGACCGGTCTTATAGGACAGGTGGGTCAGGCGGAGCGCCAGCCGAAGGTCTGATCGGTGGCGGTGGTCGGCTTGTATTCCAGACCGATCCAGCCTTCATACCCGCCCGCAGCCAAGGCCTCCATCTGGGCGAAGAGCGGCAAGTCACCGGTGCCCGGCTCGCCGCGCCCGGGGGCGTCGGCGATCTGGACGTGGGCAATGCGATCGATGTGGTTCGCGATCACTGCGTCCACGTCGTCGCCGTTGACGGCGAGGTGGAACAGATCCGCAAGGAGTCCGATGTTTCCCCTGACCCGGCCTCTTGGGCTCGGTCGATGACCGCGAGCGCATCGGCTGCGGTGAGCAGGGGGTAGGCGGGCGCACCGCTGACCGGCTCGATCAGCACTGTGCCACCGACGGCGGCTACCGCCTGGGTGGCCAGCACGAGGTTCGCTGTTGCGACCTCATCCTGTTCATCGGGATTAACCCCGTCGATCCGGTTGCCGTAGAGAGCGTTGAAGGCCTTGCACCCGAGGCGCTCGCCAATGCCGACGGTCACGCTGATATTGTCCTTGAACTCATTGCTGCGATCTGGCCAGGAAACCAATCCCCGATCGCCACCGGGCATGTCACCGGCGAAAAAGTTCAAGCCGCTCAGCTGCACACCGGCGTCTTGAACGGCGCTGACGAACGCATCGACATCGGCATCCCCTGGCACCGCCTCGCTGAATGGCCACCAGAACTCGACTCCATCAAAACCTGCCGCTTTTACGGCGGCGGGCCGCTCCAGCAACGGCAGTTCAGTGAACATGATCGAGCAGTTCACCGTGTAGGGCAGTGCGGCTGTCATAAATGACTCCTTCTCAGTGTCAACAGGTGGGGACGTGCGGTTCGCGGGTGGGGCTTAGTGGGCAACGACCGCGTCGTATGCAGGTGTGGTGAGGAAGTCCACAAAATTCTCACCCAGCGCGACGTCCTCGAACACGGCTCGGGCTACGTCGAAGTGACGTTCCTGACCGTTGTCCTCCAAGGACTCGAGGATGCTAGCAAGCTCGGCGTCCAACACCTCGCGCACGAGGTCCGCGGTGATCACCGTGTCGTCCTGCAGCGTCGATCCGTTGTTGACCCACTGCCAGATCTGCGATCGGGAGATCTCCGCGGTGGCGGCGTCCTCCATCAGGTTGTGGATGCCCACGGCACCCAGCCCGCCCAGCCACGCTTCGATGTAGCGCAGCGAAACCTCGACGTTGCTGTGCAGACCTTCACGGGTAATCGAGCCGGTGGCGCTGCTCAAGTCGAGCAGTTCAGCAGCAGTGGTGTCCCCAGTCGCCTCGCCGGGACGGTCGATCTGGTTCGGCGAATCGCCGAGCACCTCGTCGAAGATCTCGGTGCAGGTGGACACGAAACGCGGGTGCGCCACCCAGGAGCCGTCGAAGCCTTGCGACGCCTCGCGGTGTTTGTCTTCGAGCACCTTGGCGAAGGCCCGGTCGTTGACGGCCTCGTCCGCCCGGCTGGGGATGAAGGCCGACATGCCGCCCATCGCGTGGGCGCCGCGGCGGTGACACGTTGCCACCAGCAACTCGGCATACGCCCGCATGAAGGGGGTGGTCATCCCGACGCTGGCTCGATCCGGCAGGACGAAGGCGGGGCCGGAGGCGCGGAAGTACTTGATGATGCTGAACAGGTAGTCCCAGCGGCCCGCATTCAGGCCCGAGGCGTGGTCGCGCAGTTCGTAGAGAATCTCCTCCATTTCGAACGCGGCAGGAATTGTCTCGATGAGCACCGTCGCCCGGATGGAGCCCTGCGGTACGTCGAGCGCGTCCTGGGCATGCACGAACACCTCGTTCCACAGCCGAGCCTCCAGGTGGGACTCCATCTTGGGCAGGTAGAAATAGGGTCCGCTGCCCCGCTCTAGGAGCTCTTTGGCGTTGTGGAAGAAGTAGAGACCGAAGTCGACGAAAGCGCCCACCGTCGGGGCGTCATCGACCAGGAGGTTCTTGTCATCCATGTGCCAGCCGCGCGGACGCATCACGATGGTGGCCAACCGCTGGTCGGTGCGCAGCGCGTACTCCTTGCCGGCGGGATTGGTGAAGGTGATGTCGCGGCGGATGGCGTCTCGCAGGTTGATCT
>JBBSNC010000083.1:0-10648 GCA_038232855.1 Actinomycetales bacterium | reverse complement strand
TATCCAGCTTGGGAATCTATTTCCCAGAGCCCTATCACATGCACCTGTCACCTGTCAAACAGCCAGGTCAGGCAGCCTTTTCCGCAAGGGCGAGGGTCAGTAATGGTCATAGCTGTACACCTGTCGTTCGCAATCTGTTCGCAGATTCCAGGGCTGCCGGCTCAACCCGCCCCCCATGGCCAAGCGGCGTTGGGAATCAAGACTTTTCATACAACCAGTAGAATTTGGAACATGAGCACGCTCGAGATTCCCCAGCACCTCGCTGATCGCCTTCGCGAACGTGCTGCGCGCGAGGGCACCGATGTTGAGCGGCTTGCTACACGCGCCCTGGAGCTATGCCTTGAGAAGGATCCGCACGAGTTCATCGGCCACGGATCCTCATCGCGTTTGCAAGGCGACCGCGCAGATGAGCTTATAGAAGAAGCCGCGTTCGGATCCGAGCCTTGATCGTGGATACCGGTGTCCTGGTCGCCGCGGCGAACAGGACAGATCGTTAACACCAACATGTCGAGATCTGGTCCTCCTGCAGACCCGACTGGGTCGTCCCACGGCCTGCTGCCGGGGCTGGGCGCACCCAGCCGGCCGAGCAGCTCACGGCGACGCAATGCGTCGGCCTGGATGAGCCACACCCCGCCAGTGTCGATGGCGTCGAGGTTGCCGGACTGGCATAGCTGCAGAACGCGTTGGCGCGAGATGCCGAGCTGGTCGGCGACCTGGGCTGTGGTCAGGCAGTCCATACCCCTAATATTGCAGAAGCCTTGGCATATGACGACCCTTATGCACTGCGCAAGCGAACTGACCCGCCACGAAGAACGGCGATGGCACCACGCTGCTCTTGGGAAGCCCACTGGGCAGTGGCTGCCCGAGGCCGAACTGGGTCGGATCGAAACTTCTAGATGGCGGTGTTTGTGAGTCGGCTAAGCGCCGGATCGATCCGGCGATCATCGCCGCGGTGCCCGACGCATTCTCGAGTTCAAGTCACCGCACCTCTGTACTTGCTGCAGCCAGTTGACGGTATGAGCGGACCAGCCGTCGGCAACCGGCGCGGAAGTACCGATCCGAAGTGCCGTTGGCGAGCGTGTGGCGATTTTGCTGTTGCTCTATCGATATGGGCTGTGGTGGATTCTGGATTATCCGGTGCGCCGCACCGATGCTCGTTTGGTGGCGACCACGAATGCCAGAACCAGTGCGGCAGTGATGATCCCTGCTGTCGTGATCTGCTCATTGAGGAGCAGTGCCGACCACACGAGTGTCAGAACTGGCTGAAGCAGCTGGATTTGACTTACGCGAGCTACGCCACCGGCGTTCAGACCGGCATACCACGCGAAGAATCCCAGGTACATGCTGAACAACGACACGTAGAGGAGCGCCGCCCAATTCGAAAGGCCGGGGTCGTCCACCCCATGCAAAGCGAGCGCGACTGCAGCGATCGGCAGCGTGGCGGGCACAGCCACGATTAATGCCCACGAGATCGTTTGCCATCCGCCGAGCTCGCCGGCGAGCTGTGCGCCCTCTGCATACCCGACCGCAGCCGATGCCACCGCGAGCAAGAAGAACACATCGGCCTGCTCAATACGGCCGCCGGCACCGGTCATGATCGCGTAGGTGACGACCGTCACCAGTCCACCCACGGCGGCCAGCCAGAACTGCCAGCTCGGTCGTTCGCCGTGACGCAGCGTGGCGACCAGAGCCGTTGATGCAGGGAGGATACCGATCACGATTGCCCCACGGGATGCGGTCGCCGTCTCAAGCGCCAGCGCCGTGAACAGGGGGAATCCGACGATGACACCACCCCCGACGATCAACAAAGCCGGCAGGTGGCGCCGGTCGGGACGAGGTGAACGATGCACGAACAACACCACGGCGGCGCAGGCGGCGGCAACGACTGCTCGTCCAATCCCAACGGTCCATGCGCCGAAGGACTCGACCGCGACCCGGGTTGCGGGCAGGCTCATCGAGAACACCAGCACGCCTACGAATCCCAACGCCAGACCGAGCGCTTCCCGACGACCCTTGATAACGCTACTCTGTTCTCTCATGGTTCATGATAGCGCTACAGACCGGGTCAAGGTCCACCTCGCGGCATTGATTGACCAAGGCAGTGCCGGCGACCGGCTCCCATCTGTCCGGTCGTTGATGGCCGAACTTGGCGTCAGTCCAGCGACGGTCCGAGCGGCGGTCAGCGAACTCGTTCGAGCCGAACGCATCGAGGCGATCCCGGGCAGCGGCACGTTCATACTGCCTGCGCGTCATGGCGGCGAAGCCGATGGTGACCGAGGCTGGCAATCCGTTGCACTCGGACCACACCATCTCGACATCGACTTTCCCGGCCCACTTCGCTCCCCGCCCGCGGTTGACACCATTGACCTTGCCAGCGGCTACCCCGACGCCACGCTGCAGCCGCTGTCGTTGCTCACCAAAGCCATGCGCGAAGCTGGCCGTCGACCAGGCACGTACGGTCGAGCGCCAAGCGAGGGCATCGAACCGCTCCGATCGTGGTTCGCACACGACCTGCATCCCAGCGCCGAACATGACGTACTCGTCACATCGGGCGGCCAGGCGGCGCTCTCTTTGATCTTTCGCTCGCTGGCCCTCCCCGGCGACACAGTGGCGATGGAAAACCCGACCTACATCGGTGCGATCGCGGCCGCCAGGGCGGCAGCGCTGACGCCGAGCGCAGTGCCCGTCGATGCCCACGGAATACGAGTCGATCATCTCGCCGCAGTTGTCGACACGACAGGTTGCCGGCTCGTCTATCTCCAGCCTCGCTTCCAAAACCCGACAGGAGCACGGCTCGCACCGAAGCGACGTGACCCGCTGATGACCCTCGCACGGGAGCGCAACCTCATCGTCATCGAAGACGACTGGCTGCGCGACCTCGAAGAACCCGCCGGCCGTCGCCCCCCATTGGCAGCAAATGATCCGGATGGCCACATCGTGTATGTACGTTCGCTCTCAAAGTCGATCGCGCCAGCCGTTCGGATCGCAGGGGTCGCGTCCCGAGGGATCGTCGCCGATCGGCTCAAAGCGATGCACGGTGTCGAAGACTTCTTCGTGTCCCCGATCCTGCAGGAGACCGCACTCAACGTCGTCACGAGTCCAAGGTGGCAACGCCACCTTCGCTCCCTGCGACACGAACTCGCCGTCAGACAACTCGCGCTCCGCACAGCCATCAACCGCTTAGACGCATGGAAGGGCCACGAAGCGGGCGGCGGGCCCCTGCACCTGTGGATGCGCCTTCCGAACCACCTTGATGCACTGTCGATGCGTGATGCTGCGCTTCACCATGGCGTCGCGATCGTAGCGGGCAATCAATGGCACCCCAGCGACCCGCAGTCGGATCACGTACGCATCAGCAACGCCGCCGCCACAACGAGCCAAATCACCGACGCGGTGCAACGACTCGCCCCAATCGTCCGTGGCGACAGCAGGCCATAGCGACCGGGAACGTCGGCGCTGTAACAGCGCCTCCCCGCATCTCGGCGGTCGCTGTTTTACTACCGAAGATCACAGCAGCCATGTACTTGGCCGAGCCCGGGCCGCCTTCCCCATCCTTGGCACCAACGCCGCCAGTGGGTCATCATCGCGGTCACCGCAACAGGCCTGACAGGCATCGCCGCCGCGCCGCTACTCGGCCGATTCGCTGACGGTTAGGCAGTAACAAACCTGGTTGGTTCGGGTGATCGACCATTGGGGATGGGGTCTATGCGCAGTACCAGGTCTCCTTCGGCCCGCACCGTACCGGACGTCAACACGCGCTGGTGGCCGGTCCGATCTGTTGGACGTGAACGGCAAGGTCTTCGTCCTGCCAACGGCGCGCAACCTTCCAGCATGGCCCTCGGGCGTGGTGTGCTCAGACCCCTGTCCGGCGCCCCCAGCTGCCTGTCTGTATATGCCCACCGCTCCGGCACCGTTTCGCACCGCCCAGGTCGCCGACGCTATCGACGAGCCTGAACAACGGGTGTGGTGGCGTCAGGAACGCCAGACTGGCACAACTGCAGGAAACGTTGCGTGACACGCCGAGCTGTTCGACGACCTGACCGGCGGTTAGCCTGTCCATCCCCACGTAGTGCACAAGCCTTGGCTAATGACAACCCTTCTGCACTGCGATGCAGGCGTGACCCTCTCATTTCATGTCGCTGAAGTGATGTGCGACCACGGCATGGTGGTCGACCCCGTCCTCGACGGCCGGGCTCAAGTGGACATTTGCGTCACGCAACTTAGGGATGTCGTGGATCAGGCGATGACGAAGCTCTTGGGCGATGTCGTGGCCGTGTCGAATGGTGTCAGCACCGTCCACAGCGACAGCCACTTCTGCACGCAGGCGGTGACCAATCCAACGCAATCGCAAGTCCTCGATCTCCTGTACACCATCAGTCTGCAGAATCACCTCCTGCGCCGTGTCGACCACCTTGGGGTCGACGGCGTCCATGAGTCGTTGATAGATGTCACGGGCCGCCCCCCGGAGCACAACCAGGATCGCGACAGTGATGAACAACCCGACGACAGGATCGGCCAGTGGCCATCCCAGGGCGACGCCAATGGCCCCGAACAGGACGGCCAGCGACGTGAAGCCGTCCGTACGAGCGTGGAGTCCGTCAGCGACCAGGGCTGCGGATCCGATCTTTCGTCCCACCGTGATCCTGTAGCGCGCCACGAGTTCGTTGCCAAGAAATCCGATGACACCAGCAGCCATGACAGCCCCTATGTTGCGCAACTCTTGGGGCTCTGCCAACCGCTGGAAGGACTCCCACCCTGCCACGATGGCGGACAACGCGATCATGAGGACGATGAAAATGCCCGCCAGGTCCTCTGCACGCCCGTACCCGTAGGTGTACTTACGCGACGGGGGGCGCCTGGCAAGAACGAAGGCAATCCACAGGGGCACAGCGGTCAGCGCATCAGAGAAGTTGTGGATGGTGTCCGCCAAAAGCGCAACTGATCCCGAGATTGCCACGACACCGAGTTGCAGGATCGCGGTGATTGCCAGCGCGACCAGGCTGATCTTCAGTGCTCGGATGCCTTCGACCGATGACTCCAACTCATTGTCGGTCAAATCGGCCGCATCGTGACTGTGGGGCTGGAAGATCTCGAGGACAAAAACTTTGATTCCGGAAACGTGATCGTGACCGTCGGGATGCCCGTGATCTTGCTCGCGCGGCTCGTTGGCGCTCATCTGAGGTTCTCCTTTGGTTCAGGACTTGTGTGGAAAGATGGGGCCGGCCCGGGCGGCGATTTGGTAATCCCGGACTACAGGTGTTTAGCGGCGGACGGCGACGTAGACGTCCGCAGTTCGCTGTCGGTGGTCGACCACAGGCTGTGCGCCGGGCCGGGTGGTGTAATGAGAGTGTCGTCGGCCTGACGGGGGTTTCGCCCAACGACGCCGCCCCCGCCGGCAAACATAATGAACGTTGTCGGTCAGACAGCGGATCACGCCACCGTGCACAAAGCCGTGCTTCTGCCTTGAGATGCTCAACGATCGGGATGCCGATCGCGGCGTTCCCAGGCCCTGAACTGAGTAGTTCGGCGGCCGTGAAACGGCTGAATGGCCGAGACTCAAAGACCTGCCTTGCAAACCCTTGGAGGTCGTCCAAGTCACACTCCTGTTCCTCAAGGTGACCATGGCGGCCGGCAGACGTAGCACCGTTCGGTTGCCCTATCTGTTGGCCGCCGGTGACCCCATCCGGTACCGGTGCAGGCCCCAACACACCAGCTTCCTTGCAGGGCCGTCGGGCACTCCGGACGGGCATGACCTGCCGATCAGCTACCCGTCCTGGTATGTGCGGCAAGATCCTGCCCGCAGCCAAGATGGCGCTTTGAGCCGCGTGGTCCTCAGCCGATGGCGGCCAGCAAGTCGTTGCAGGCCTGCTCGCACTTGCGGCACGCTTCGGCGCAGACGCGGCAGTGCTCCATGCCCATCTGGCCGTGGCGTTCGCACTCGTCGCCGCAGGCCTTGCAGATTGCGGCGCAGGCCTGTAGGGCGCTGCGGGTGACGTTGGCGTCGTACTCGGTTTGCCGAGACAGGATGCGGCCGGTGGTGACGCACATGTCGGCGCAGTCAGCGTCCAGCCGGATGCATTTGATCATGTCGGCGACGTTGTCTTCAGACAGGCAGTCGTCGGCACAAGCCGTACAGGCCTGGGCACAGTCAAAACATGCCTCGATACAGGCGACCAGCAGGTCGGCATCGACGTTGTAATCCTTGGGGTAGCTGTCAAGCATTTGCTGGGCGTATGACATGTGTTCTCCTTGCGTCGTGGTTGGTTCGGTGTGTGACCCCCGGGGGGTCGATGGCAGGCTTTACGGTGCCGCTCTCACGGCCTGCGCGTAAGGGCGACGGAAGACTGATCGTCCAGCATCGGCATCGAGTGGCTGGAATGAATACCGGCAACGAGGTTGAATGCGCCGGTCAACACGTTGAGCGCGACGATCCCCACCACATCGGCAATTTCGCGGTCGCTGTAACCACGACGTTGCAGCTCACTGATCTGTGTGGCAGAAATCGTGGCCGGTGCCTTGTACACACGAAGACCAAAGTTGATCAACACCGCGATGTCAGGATCTGCGGATGTTGCCTGCCGTGCCAACGCGATTTCTTCATCATCGATGCCGACGGCCCGGGCTGTCTCGATGTGGGCGGCTAGACACGAGCTGCATCCGAGTTGTTGTTGGACCGCCAGGGAGATCCGTTCGCTGAGTGTCCGCTTGAGCTTGGTACGTTTCATTGCCCGGCTGAGGTCGAGATAGCCACCGAGAACCGCCGGCGAATGGGCCATCGTCTGAACCATCTCGCCGACCTGCCCGTTGCGGTTGACCAGGTCAGTCAACAGATCCTTTGACTTTCCCCGCGCGGTTTCGGGGGTCAGGGGTTCGAGACGTGTCATGGCAATCCTTGGGTAAGGCGGCTGAGGTGGGGGCGCTGCGGGCCAGGAGAGTAGGGAGACGCCGCAGCGCCCGGCCTGGTTAGCTACGTCCGAAGCGGCGGAGCCGCAGGCTGTTGGTGACGACGCTGACTGAGCTGAATCCCATGGCGGCACCGGCGATGATGGGGTTGAGCAGTCCCAGGGCTGCCAGGGGGATGGCGGCGGTGTTGTACCCGAATGCCCAAAATAGGTTTTGGGCGATGGTGCGGTAGGTGCGTCGTGACAAAGCGATGGCGGTCACGACCCCGTCGAGGTCGCCGCGCATCAATGTCAGGTCACTGGATTCGATGGCCACGTCGGTGCCGGTGCCGATGGCGATGCCAAGGTCGGCTTGGACCAGGGCGGGGGCGTCGTTGACGCCATCACCGACCATGGCCACAACATGGCCCTCGGCTTGCAGGCGGGCCACCTCAGACTGTTTATCGGCGGGCATGACCTCAGCAAGCACCCGGTCGATGCCGACCTCTTTGGCGATGGCGTCGGCGGTGCGGGCGTTGTCACCGGTGATCATGGCAACCTGCAGGTCCAGGTCATGCAGCCGCTTGATGGTTTCGGCGGCGCCGTCTTTGACGGTGTCGGCCACCGCCAACACCCCCTTGGTTTCGCCGTCCCAGCCGGCAAACACCGCGGTGCGGCCCTGCCGTTCCAGCGCCTCGGCGGCCTCGTCCAACGCGTCGGGCAACACCAGTCCGGCTTCGGCCAGCAGTTTGCGGCGGCCGACCCACACCGTGGTGTCGTCGATGTCGGCGCGTAGTCCCAGACCGGGCAGGGTGTCAAAGCCGCTGACCGGCGGCAACTCGCCGACCTCATCGTTGGCGCCTGTGACGATGGCCTGGCCGATGGGGTGTTCGCTGTCGGCTTCAACCGCACCGACGCGACGCAGCAACTCGGTACGGTCAGTCCCCTCGGCTGTCACGACGTCAGTCAACGACATCTCGCCTTTGGTCAGGGTGCCGGTCTTGTCAAACACCACGGTGGTGACTGAGCGGGAGCGTTCCAGCACTTCGGCGGACTTGATGAGGATGCCCAGCTGGGCGCCCCGGCCGGTGCCGACCATGATCGCAGTCGGCGTGGCCAGGCCCAGCGCACACGGGCAGGCGATGATCAACACCGCCACCGCGGCCAGCAGCCCGCTAGTCACCGAACCGGCCAGCACCCACCAGCCGACAAACGTCAGTGCGGCGATGCCGATGACGACGGGCACAAAGATTCCGCTGATCCGGTCGGCCAGCCGTTGGGCACCCGATTTGCCGGTTTGGGCGTCTTCGACCATCCGTACAATCTGGGCCAGCGCGGTGTCAGACCCCACGGCGATGGCACGCACGGTCAACACACCCGAGGCATTGATGGTGGCACCTGACACCTTGGCCCCGACAGTCTTTTCCACCGGCACGCTCTCGCCGGTCAACATCGATTCGTCGACCGCACTGGCACCTTCGGTGACCTCACCGTCGACAGGAACCTTTTCGCCGGGCCGGATTCGCAGCAAGTCGCCGACGACAACCTGGTCGACGGGGATCATAACCTCAGTGCCGTCGCGGATGACCCGGGCCTCTTTGGCGCCCAACTCCAACAGGGCGCGGATCGCACGGCCGGCGTTGCCCTTAGCCCGTGCTTCGAAATATCGGCCCAGGGTTAAAAACCAGATGATCAACACGGCGGTCTCGAAATACAGGTCCATCCCGCCGACAGCCATCTGATAGACACTGAAGAAGAACGCCGCCAGGGTGCCGATCGAAATCAGGGTGTCCATGTTGGCGGTGCGCACCATGGCTCGTCGGCCGGCCTCGCGCAAAAACGGCCAGGCGACCCAGAACTGCACCGGAATGGCCAACGCCAGCATGCTCCAGCGCAACGTGGGGTTGGCCATCGCGTCGTGGCCGGCAAACATCGTGCCCAGCATGAACAACGCAACCGGGGTGGTTGCCAACACCCGTATCAGCCACGAACGCTTGGCGCGTTCCTCAACCTCGTGCGGGTCTTGGGCCTCATCGCGGGCACCTCCAAGCGGGTTGAGCTGGTAGCCGATCTTTGCCACCGCTGTCTGCCAACCCGCTACATCAGGCTCGTCTGCGGCCGAGACCACATGCGCCTTGCCGGTGGCGAAGTTGACTTCTGCCTCGGCCACGTCAGGTCGTTTGGACAACACCCGCTGGATACGGGCGGCACACGACCCGCAGGTCATCCCCTCCACACCGAAGTCCACGGTCGGGTTCGTGTCGGTCTGCGGGGCCTCGATGTAGTAGCCGATCTTTCGCACCGCCTCTTGCCAGGCGGCCACGTCAGCGGGCTCGGCGGCTTCATCGGTCCGGACACGAGCCTTGCCGGTGGCGAAGTTGACCTCCGCCTCGGCCACGTCTGGCTGCTTGGCCAACACCCGCTGGATACGAGCGGCACACGACCCGCAGGTCATGCCTTCCACGCGCAGGTCCAACGTGCGTTCCTCTGCCGATGTCGTTGCCATCAGGCGATTCCCTTCCTATAGCTGGTCTCGGGATCTTGCCTTCTATAGCTGGTCTCGGGATCTTGCCTTCGCAGAAACACTACCCCCCTACGGTATATTCCTCAACCGGCTCGGATTGTGCTGTCACCAGTGAATGGGCGCAGGTGGGGCACAAGCACGGGGCACAACGGCAGGTGGCCGATACGGTCGTGCCGTCACTGACCCCGCTGATGGTGGGATGGCGGCGCAGCACGAACGCAGCGAGCACGGCAGCAGGCACGGTGACGAGGTAGGCCAGGCTCATGGCGGGCACCAGGCCCAGCACCTCCTGCAGTCGGCCGACACCGGCGTACAGCACCCCGGCGACACCCAACGCAAAGCCCATCAGGCCAGACGCCGTGGCCAGGGCATAGGGGGCCAGGTCTTGAGCGGTGATGATCATGATCGGCAGGGCGGCATGCGACAGGGCGCCCGCCACGGCCACTGCGAGGTAAAATATCAGATCCCCCGGTCGCAGCAGGAACACCGCAAAGGTTGGGATCAGGGAGGCCAGCATCGTTGTGGGGATCAACCAGCGGCGTGAGATGCGGCTGCTGAGGAGTGCCGCCGTGATGCCCCCGGCCGCTGCCGACGCGTTGTAGGCCGCCAGTGTCCAGCCGATCAGGGCTCCTTCGCTGGCAATCCCCTGGTCGTTGACCAGCCACAGGGGGATGGCACTGGAAAAGGTCACCGTGCCGATGCTGGCAAGCACGGTGGTCAAGCCCAGCAGCCCGACCGGGCCGGCAACCAGTTTGGGGAGGTAGCGGGGGGCGAATGAGGTCACCGAGGCCGTGGTGGGACGGCGCAACAACACCATCATCGCCACACCAAGGGCGACGCCTGGCACCATCATCCAGGGCGTGGCGCCCAGGCCCAATGTCGACACGATCAGCAACACCACCACCGGGCCGATGGCAAGCCCGGCGGTACCGCCCGCGCCGAGCAGGCTGACTGCCAGCCCCGGATTGCGTAACCCGGCACCCCGGGTCAGCGATGTTGCGGCGGGATGAAACGCACCGGATCCAAGCCCGCCGATCAACATCAGGGCAAATACCACGAGCAGGCTTGGTGCCACACCCACGAGGCTGACCAGCGCAGCGGTTGCCATCGCCCCGATGCCGGCGACAATCCCAGGGCTGACTCGATCCGACAGCAACCCAAACAGCGGCTGTGTCATCGAGTTGGCGAACCACATGGTGGCCACAAGGAGTGCCAACGTGGTTTCGGTCACCGAGAACCGGGC
>JBBSNC010000082.1:0-10692 GCA_038232855.1 Actinomycetales bacterium | reverse complement strand
TCGTCACGACGTGACCCTGGTCATCCCACACCACGCCGGATCCTTCACCGCCGCCAGCGGCCGTCCGGACGGCGATCGAGACCACACTGGGGGAGACGCGATCAGCGATGGCGCCCCAGTCGTAGGTGTCGACATACGAGGCCGGGGTGGCATTGCTTTCGGTGCTGTCTGCGATGTCAGCGACGATCCCGCCGGGTTGCGTCACGATCGGGCCCTCAGCCTGGGTCGAGACCAAGCCGAAGGTCACTCCGGTGGCGAGCACTGCAGACAGCGCCCCGACCGCAGCTAAGTCGCGGAGTCGGGTGCGCTGAGACGACGATGACATGTGTTCCTCCAGAACAGGGTGGGCGCGAGGATCGGATGACCGCTGCGCACCATCAGACACTGCTGCCCTCCGCGGTTGCTGTCTGTTCGCTGGGTGTTTGCTGGGCGGCTAGTTTGGGCGTGACCACGGCGTCGTCTGGGTCGTCTGGGTCGTCTGGGTCGTCTGGGTCGTCCGCTTCAGCAGATTCTCGGGCCTGCGTCTGTAGCGGCAACTCCACTCGGAAGGTGGCCCCCCCGCCGGGAGTGGGCGTATGCCGAACCTTTCCACCGTGGCGGGCTGTGATGGTGGACACGATGGCCAAGCCGAGGCCGGTGCCGCCGCGCTCCCTGGTGCGCCCAGCATCCGCGCGGTAGAACCGCTCGAAGACTCGCTCGGCACTCTGTGCATCGATGCCCTGCCCGTGATCTCGGATCTCCACCACGCACTGACCGTCTTCGACGCCGAGCGCGACCTCGACATCCGTTCCCTCGGGCGTGTGCGAGATGGCATTGGCCACCAGGTTCGTCAACACCTGGCGCAAGGCACCGTCGTCACCAAGCACCAGGGGCCGAACTCTGCCGGCGCCCAGCGGCACCAGGGCAACAGTGCGCTCCGGCGCTCGGACCCTGGCGTCCTGCACGACATCCGAGCTCAGGACCGTGAGGTCGACTTCGGTTTGCTCCATCGCGGCGGTGCTGTCCCACCGGATCAACAACAGCAGCGACTCCACCAGCCGGGTCATCCGAGTCGCCTCGTCCTCGATCCGCCGCATCGCTCCAGCGACATCCTCGGGCTCGGTGACGCCTCCGACCCGGTACAACTCGGCATACCCTCGGACGGTCGCAAGGGGAGTCCGCAACTCATGCGAGGCATCGGCCACGAATTGACGCATCCGCTGCTCTGAGGCTTTGCGCACCGCAAAGGCCTGCTCAATATCGGCCAACATGGTGTTCAACGACTCAGAGAGTGAGGCCACTTCGTCTTGAGCGCCCGGTGGAGGTATCCGGCGGGTCAGGTCGCCCGCTGCGATCGCCGAAGCGGTGTCCTCGATCTTGGTCAACGGTCGAAATGCTCGGCGCACCGCCATCCAGCCCAAGACCGAGACGGCCACCAAGGTTGCCAAACCGACGATGAGGGTGAGCACCCACAACTGTCTGACGGTGTTTTCGATCGGAGTTGTCGGCAGCGCGATGGCGACCGTGCCTTGACCCTCCGGCAGTTCGGCGGCCAACACCCTCCACTCGATGGCACCGCTGGCTGACTTCGCGGTGAACGGCCCCTGCTCGAGGCTGGGGTCATCGGACTCGATCCGGCCGAGGTCGGGGTGGTCGGGATTCGTAGCCTCGGTGACGAAGGGGAAGGGGGTGGAGTCGGTTGCCCGGGGAGTAATGACCACGTAGAAGTCGTTGGTCCCACCCGCTGCGACGAAGGAACCACCCTGGACTGAGCGCGAGTAAGCCGACGCGCCGAGCGGGCCGATGTATTGCTCGAGCTCGGTGTCCAACCGGGTGGTGAGATAGCCGCGCAACAAGGTGATGGTGACCCCGGTGGTGACGAAGTAGGCGACCAGCACCATCAGCACTACCACAGCCACTAGCCGCTTGGTCAGCGACAGCGCGTGGAGATGCTTGTAGCCGAACTGCTTGAGGGAGCCAACGCGGCTCACTGGCTCAGTTGCGCGGGGCGCGCAGGACGTATCCGACGCCGCGTTTGGTGTGGATCAACGGCTCTGTGTCAGGGTCTCGGTCGATCTTGCGGCGCAAGTAGGAGATGTAGGACTCAACAATGCCCATTTCGCCGCGGAAGTCGTAGTCCCAGACGTGGTCGAGTATCTGTGTCTTCGACAGCACTCGCCCAGCATTAACCATCAGGTAACGCAAGAGCTTGAACTCGGTGGGGGAGACCTCGATGACCCGTCCGCTGCGGCGCACCTCGTGACTCTCCTCGTCCAGTTCGAGGTCGGCAACACGCAGGGTCAGGTCGTCCTCGGGCTCGCCCTCCTGGGTGCGACGTAACACGGCGCGGATGCGGGCCACGACCTCTTCGAGGCTGAACGGCTTGGTGACGTAGTCGTCGCCACCGACTGTCAGCCCGGTGACTTTGTCTTCGAGGGAGTCGCGAGCGGTGAGAAAGAGAATCGGCAGCTCGCGCCCGCTGTCACGAAGACGGCGGGTGACCGTGAAGCCATCCATGTCGGGCAGCATCACGTCCATCACAGCAAGGTCGAGGTCATGCTGCTGGGCAAGGTGCAGTGCGGTAGCACCGTCTGCTGCGGCGTGCACCTCGAATCCGGCGAACTTGAGGCTGGTGGCTAACAGCTCTCGGATGTTCGTTTCGTCCTCGACGACGAGCAGGGTGGCCTCAGGGGTGGTCATCACTACATTGTCCGTGCCCAGTCTGGGAGTTGTCTGGGAGGCGACTGGGAGCACTTAGTCGTTGCGGCTCAGTTCGTTGAGGTCGTCGGCATCGATAATCCGGTATCCGTAGCCCTGCTCGGCCAAAAACCGTTGCCGGTGGGCCGCGAAGTCGGCATCGACGGTGTCTCTGGCCACGATGCTGTAGAAGTGGGCAGTCCGGCCATCTGCCTTGGGGCGAAGCACCCGACCCAAGCGTTGAGCCTCTTCTTGGCGGGAGCCGAATGTGCCGGAGACCTGAATGGCCACCGACGCCTCCGGCAGGTCGATGGAGAAGTTCGCCACTTTGCTGACGACAAGCAGAGAGACCGTGCCGTCGCGAAACTCGCCGAACAACTTCCGCCGAGCCGCCACGGTGGTGGCCCCCGTAATGAGAGGGGCATCGAGTCGCCGAGCCAAAGTTTCGAGTTGATCCAAGTATTGCCCGATCACCAATGTCTGCTCGCCGGTATGCCGGGTCACCAGTTCCTGCACGACTAAGTCCTTGGCTGCGGCGCAGGAGGCGAACCGATAGCGCTCCTGCTGCTCGGCGACTGCATACGCCATCCGCATGGCATCGGAGAGCGTGACTCGGACCTCGACGCAATCGGCCGGAGCGATATAGCCCTGCGCTTCGATGTCTTTCCACGGTGCGTCGAATCGCTTGGGGCCGATGAGGGAGAAGACGTCGGATTCGCGACCGTCTTCGCGCACCAACGTGGCTGTCAACCCCAGTCGTCGGCGAGCCTGTAGGTCTGCGGTCATCCGGAAGATCGGAGCCGGTAAGAGGTGCACCTCGTCATACAGGATCAAGCCCCAGTCCCGAGCGTCGAGCAGGTCCAAATGGGGGTAGATGCCTTTGCGCTTGAGCGTGAGCACTTGGTATGTCGCGATGGTCACCGGGCGGATCTCCTTACGAGAGCCGCTGTATTCGCCGATCTCGTCCTCGGTCAAGGACGTGCGGGCAATGAGTTCATCTCGCCATTGCCGGGCAGCCACTGTGTTGGTCACCAGGATCAGCGTGGTGGTCCCTGATTTGGCCATTGCGCCGGCTCCTACCAGCGTTTTGCCCGCCCCGCAGGGCAGGACGACGACGCCGCTTCCACCATCCCAGAAGCCGTTGACCGCCTGTTGTTGATAGGGCCGCAGCGTCCAACCCTGCTCGTCCAGCGCGATCGGGTGTGCCTCGCCGTTGACGTAACCCGCGAGGTCTTCAGCAGGCCAACCGACCTTAAGCAATTCCTGCTTGAGATGACCGCGCTCGCTTGGGTGCACCGCCACCGTGTCCGCGTCGATTCGATCCCCGAGTAGTGGCCGAATCTTCTTGTGCCGCAAAATTTCGGTCAGCACGGCACGGTCAGTGGTCCGCAACACGAGTCGGCCATCGGGGCCATCGAGGGCCAGCGTGAGTCGCCCATATCGATCCATCGTGTCGGCAACGTCGACGAGAAGGGCGTGCGGCACCGGATAGCGGCTATGGCGCACCAGCGCATCGACCACCTGCTCGGCGTCGTGGCCAGCGGCTCGCGCGTTCCACAGACCCAGCGGCGTCACTCGGTAGGTGTGCACGTGCTCAGGGGCCCGCTCCAATTCGGCAAACGGCGCCACGGCCCTTCGGGCTTCTTCGGCATCGGGATGGTCGACTTCGAGCAGAAGGGTCTTGTCGGACTGAACGATCAACGGGCCACTGGTCATCAGAGGGGGAACGATACGCCGCAGGCTGGGCATTCCCACCTCCCGGCGGGTGGTGGCGACGGGCTGTTCGGAGATATGGTGTACGACAGAACGCGCTCCGGGGTCGGTGTAACTCCGAACCGGCGGTGACAGTCCGCGACCCGACCGCAGCCAGCGGCCGGTTGACTTGGTGAAACTCCAGGACCGACGGTGAAAGTCCGGATGGTAGGCGCGCGTGGCCTTGCTAACGCAAGGCCGGTGATCGGCGTAGCCGGTTGCCCGTGTCGTCGGCTGTGCTGACCCCCCGGAGCTCCCAGATGTCCCAGGAGCGAAGGAAGTGGTGAAGCAGCAGATGGCTATGGATACTCGCGACACTGCTCCCGTTCACTCGCCTGCCTCCACCAATCACGTCGAGGACACCCGGTTCCTGCAACGCTGCGTGGAGGCTGCGGCCCCGGGCCCCGAAGCCAACCCCAACCCTCGCGTCGGCTCAGTGATTCTCGACGCCACGGGTGCGCTGGCCGGGGTGGGCCACCATGGGGGAGCAGGCACGGCACACGCCGAAGTCAGGGCGTTGGCCCAGGCCGGGGGTCGAGCCCGCGGTGGCACCGCCTACGTCAGCCTCGAGCCCTGCGCCCACCATGGCCGCACCCCGCCGTGTAGCAAGGCTCTGCTCGAGGCCGGGATCAACCGCGTGGTGTACGCCGTCGCTGACCCCGATCCGCACGCGGCAGGCGGTGCTGCCTGGCTGGCCCAGCACGGCGTGGCCACCGCACACGTGCCGATACCACAGGCCGACGAGCTCATCAAGCATTGGGCGTTTTCTGTGCGCACCGGTCGCCCGTGGGTGACCTGGAAGATCGCCAGCACCCTGGATGGTCGCGTCGCCGCCGCCGACGGGTCGAGTGCCTGGATCACTTCGGCACAGGCCCGCGCTGACGGCCACGAACTGCGCAGCAGGTGCGGCGCGATCGTGGTCGGCACGGGCACCGCGTTGGCCGATGATCCGACGCTGAGCGCTCGACGTCCGGACGGCAGCCTGTATGCCGAGCAACCGCTTCGCGTGGTGGTCGGTGCCCGAGACCTACCGCCGACCGCTCGCTTGTATAGCGGTGACGTGCCTGCTCTGCACCTCCGCTCTCCTGACGTGGCGGTGGTGCTGGCCGAACTGCATACCCGGGGAGCGCGCCGCGTGCTCCTCGAGGGAGGCCCCACTCTGGCCTCGGCGATCTGGCGAGCCGGCTATGTCGACGAAGTGATCACCTATCTGGCCCCTGCCCTGCTCGGAGCGGGTGCCGCAGCTGTGGGAGATCTCGGCATCGCCACCATGGCAGGGATTGACCGCATGCATATTGACGACGTGAGGCAGATCGGTCCGGATCTGCGCATCACGGCCCACCCCCTACGCACCGCAAGCGAGGACTGAACGCCCGTGTTCACTGGAATTGTCGAAGAGTTGGGCGAGGTCGTGGCTATCGACCGCTTCGCCGAATCGGCCCGCGTCCGCATCACCGCGCCCACCGTCACCCAGGATGTCGGCCACGGCGACTCGATCAGCGTCAATGGGGTCTGCTTGACGGTGACCGACTATGCGGGCGGGGAGTTCAGCACCGACGTGATGGCCGAGACCCTGGCGCGCAGCAGCGTCGGCGACCTCGAAGTCGGCGCGCCCGTCAACGTCGAGCGGGCTCTGCGCAGTGACGGCCGATTCGGTGGGCACGTGGTGCAGGGACACATCGACACGACCACCACCTTGCTGCGCCGGGATCCGGGAGATCGGTGGGAGGTCCTCACCTTCGCCCTGCCCAGCGAGATCGCTCGGTATGTCGTGCGCAAGGGCTCCATCACGCTTGACGGTGTGTCGTTGACGGTCAGCGATCTCAGCGATCTCAGCGATCTCAGTGACGCCGACGACAGGGACAGGAACAGGGACGGTGACAGGGCGGGTTCAGCCTTCTCGGTGTCTTTGATCCCGACCACCCTTGAGATGACCACCCTCGGGCACCTCAGCCTCGGTCAACGAGTGAACGTCGAAGTCGACGTGCTGGCCAAATACGTGGAGCGGCTGATGAAAGGCACTGACCATGAGTGAGGACATTGCTGCTGCGCTCGCTGCGCTGCGTGCCGGGAGACCCGTCCTGGTGTTGGACGATGCGCACCGGGAGAACGAAGGCGACGTCATCCTGGCCGCGCAGACGCTCACCCCCGCCTGGCTCGGGTGGACAGTGCGGCATACCTCGGGGTATCTCTGCGCCCCCATGCCGCGCAGCTGGGCCGACCGGTTGGAGTTGCCGCTGATGGTCCCCACCCGCGCCAACGAAGACCCCTTCCGGACGGCCTATGCGATCACGGCGGATGCCGCCGTAGGGGTCACCACCGGGATCAGCGCCACCGACCGGACCCGCACCATCCGCGTCCTCGGTCACGCCGACACTGTGCCGAGCGACCTCATCCGGCCCGGCCATGTGGTGCCGTTGCGCGCTCGCGAGGGCGGGGTGCTCGAGCGTCCTGGACACACTGAGGCCGCCGTCCAGATGTGCCACCTGGCCGGGCTGACGCCAGTGGCGGCGATCGCCGAGCTCGTCGACGACGCGGGCGAGATGCTGCGGGGTGAGCAAGTGCGTGCGCTGGGACACGCCCACGACCTACCGGTCTTGCGCGTGGCGGACCTGGTCGAGCATGCTGCGGCTCAGTTACATGCAGGCGCAGTTTCAGGCGAACACGACAGGAGCACCTTATGAGCGGTTCGGGAGCACCATCGGTGCAGGTCGATGGCAAGGGACTGCGGGTTGCAGTGATCTCTGCCTCGTGGCACGAAGAAGTGATGGACGGCTTGCGCGCGGGCGCCAACCGGGCGTTGGAGCGGGCCGGGGCGTCACGGATCGATGAGGTGCGGGTGCCCGGCAGTTTCGAACTCCCGGTGGCTTGCGCCCGGTTGGCTCGTTCTGGCAAGTTCGACGCATTGGTGGCCCTGGGCGTCGTGATCCGCGGCGGCACTCCGCATTTCGACTACGTCTGTCACGCTGCGACTGACGGAGTGAACGGCGTAGCTGTCGAGACTGGGCTGCCGATCGGCTTTGGGGTGTTGACCTGCGACAACGAGCAGCAGGCCCTGGACCGGGCAGGTTTGGACGGTTCGGTGGAAGACAAGGGTGACGAAGCCGCCAGCGCTGCGATGGCCACTGCGGTGGCGCTGCGTTCGTACTGAGCCGTGAAAGGCTCGCAGGCATGACGCTGGCCCTGCCGATGGTGCACCCCCGCCCCGGTATGCCGTCTCGCGTGACGATCTATGAGGTCGGCCCGCGCGACGGCCTGCAAAACGAAACGGCCGTCGTGCCGACTGCAATGAAGGTTGAGTTCATTCAGCGGCTGGTCCAGGCGGGGCTGGACACGGTGGAGTTGACCTCGTTCGTGCCGGCCACCTGGGTGCCGCAACTCGGGGACGCCGAGCAGGTGATGGCATCGCTCGGCCCCATAGCCATCGGGCCACAGCGCCCGGTACTGGTCCCGAACGAACGCGGACTGGACCGTGCACTGCATACCGGCGCGCGGGCTGTGGCCATCTTCGGCAGCGCCACCGAGACCTTTGCGCAGCGCAACCTGAACCGATCCGTGGCTGAGCAGTTCGAGATGTTCGCGCCCGTGGTGGCCCGGGCCCTGGATGCGGATGCGTGGGTGCGAGCGTATGTGTCGATGTGCTTCGGTGACCCGTGGGAGGGGCCCGTGCCGCTGGATCAGGTCGTCGATGTCTGCGCACGCTTGATGGATCTGGGGTGTGACCAGCTCTCCATCGGAGACACCATCGGGGTCGGCACGCCCGGGCATGTCGAGCGACTGCTGGATGGGTTGGAAACGATCGGCATCGGGGTGGACCAGATCGGGGTGCATTTCCACGACACCTACGGGCAGGCGTTGTCCAACACCATGACGGCGCTGGCTCGCGGAGTGCGGGTGGTCGATGCCGCAGCCGGTGGCCTCGGCGGCTGCCCCTACGCCAAATCGGCCACCGGCAATCTGGCCACCGAGGACCTCGTCTGGGCTCTCGATGGGCTGGGCATCGAGCACGGTGTGGACCTCGATGCCTTGGTGGAAACAAGCGTGTGGATGGCTGGACAGTTGGGACGGCCGTCTCCCAGCCGGGTCGTCCGCGCACGTACAGCCGCCGAGCACGTGCAGCCGCCGCGACGTGATTTGCCGTGACGTGATCGGCTGCGACGTCAGCGTCCCGTCCACTCGATTGGCGCGACGCCCCGGCCTTCTCGACATACGGTGGAACCATGCACTCAGGCATTGATCGCACGCACATGAAACTGGACGTCCGCCCCCAGGACGACCTGTTCGCTCACGTCAACGGGGAGTGGCTCGACACCGCCGATATTCCACATGACCGCAGCCGGTATGGCGCCTTTGACTTCCTGCGTGAAGCGGCCGAGGCCAACGTCCGCGACCTCATCGAAGAGGCCGCGGCGACCGAGCCGCCGCTCGAGACTCCGGCGGGCAAGGTCGGTGCCCTCTACGCGAGCTTTATGGACACCGACCGGATCAAGGCGCTGAGCATTGAGCCGCTGGTAGAAGACCTGCGCCAGATCGCCCAGACCGAGGACCCCAGTGGCGTCGCCGAGGTCTCTGGCCACATGCAACGTAGGGGGGTAGATGGGCTGGTGCACGTGTGGGTCACCGCTGACGCTGGCAGCCCTGAGGATTACATCGTCTATCTGCACCAAGGCGGCATCGGTATGCCGGATGAGGCGTATTACCGCGACGACGAGCATGAGCAAGCGCGCGTTGCCTACCGCCGGTACGTGCAGACATTGCTGGATCTCGCCGAGCCCGCCTTTGCCCAGGCCGGTCTCGAACTGGGCGACGACGCGCTCGCTCGGGTCTACGCACTGGAAGAGCGGCTCGCCGGCCACCACTGGGACCGCGTCGCCACCCGGGATGCGGTCAAGGCATACACGAAGCTGACGGCAGCAGAGCTCAGCGACGCGACGCCCGGCTGGGACTGGGCGGCCTGGGCCCGGGGGCTCGAGGCCCCCGACGGTGCACTGGACCACGTCGTGGCCCGCCAACCTGACGTGCTGAGCGCCGTCGGTGTTGCGCTCCAGGACGTGCCGGTGGCCGACTGGCAGGCTTGGCTCGCCGTTCGCCTCCTCGATGCCACTGCGGCATACCTCACCGACGACTTCGTGCAGGCCAGATTCGACTTCTACGGCACCGCGCTGACCGGCACGCCTCAGATCCGCGAGCGGTGGAAGCGCGGCGTCGCTCTGGTGGAATCGCTGGTGGGCGAGGCTGCCGGGCAGGTGTATGTCGACCGGCACTACCCGCCGCAAGCACGCGAGCAGATGGAGTCCCTGGTGCAGAACGTGATCGAGGCGTTCCGCCGACGCATCGGGGAGCTTGAGTGGATGGGCGAAGAAACTCGCCTGAAGGCTTTGGAGAAGTTAGACGCCTTCAGGCCCAAGATCGGGCACCCACCGCAGTGGCGTGACTACTCGGCATACCACATCGACCCGCAGGAGTTGGTGCAGAACGTGCACCGGGGCAACAAATTCGAGACGGACCGCGGGTTAGCCAAAATAGGCCAACCGATTGACCGGGATGAGTGGCTGATGACCCCGCAGACGGTGAACGCCTACTACCATCCCATGCTCAACGAGATCGTCTTCCCGGCAGCGATCTTGCAGCCGCCTTTCTTCACGGTGGATGCGGACATGGCCGTCAACTACGGCGGCATCGGCGGGGTGATTGCCCACGAAATTGGGCACGGCTTCGATGACCAGGGCTCGCGGTATGCCGGCGACGGCTCACTGACGGACTGGTGGAGCGCGGAGGATCGGGCCAACTTCGATGAGCGGTCCAACAAACTGGTCGCTCAGTTCGACACCCTCTCACCACGTGAAGTGCCCGAGATGTGCGTCAGTGGCGGTTTGACGGTCGGGGAGAACATCGGGGACCTGTGCGGTCTGGAGTTGGCGCTGTCGGCATACCGGATTGCGAACGAGGGGAACGCGCCCGAGATTGGGGGGTGGACCGGTGAGCAGCGATTCTTCCTGGGCTGGGCACAAGTGTGGCGATCCAAGGCACGGGTCGAGGAGGTCAAGCGCCTCATCGCAATCGACCCGCACAGTCCGGCGGACCTGCGCGGCAACACGGTGCGCAACGTGGACGCGTTCCATGACGCCTTCGGCTCAGCGCCTGGCGACGGCCTCTGGCTCGACCCGCAGGAGCGTGTGCGCATTTTCTGAACGACCGTTGTGGGGGGGGAGACGGCCCCCCACAGCCGCAGCCCCCCCCACACACCGAGCGGGGGTGGTGGGG
>JBBSNC010000081.1:0-10692 GCA_038232855.1 Actinomycetales bacterium | reverse complement strand
GTGCGTAGTGGCAAACTGAATGCGGCCGGTGCGTTGATCGGGCTCGTCATGAAGGCGATGCGCGGTCAGGCCGACGCCGCCAAAGTCCGCGAACTCATTCTTGAACGGTTGACCTGACGTTGATGAGCGACACATCCTCGGGTACGCAGCCTTCGCCGGCTCGCACACCGCGTCCGCTGAAGTTGCTGCCGCTGGATCTGACGCGGGGGTTCCTGATCGGCGCGGCCGAACTGGTGCCCGGTGTCTCCGGTGGGACGGTCGCGTTGGTGACCGGTGTCTACGAGCAGCTCATCGAATCGGCTTCACACGTGCTGGGTGCGGCCCGCAAGGCCGTGACCGGCCCCGATCGTCGCGCCGGGATGATGGTGGAGTTCCGCCGCACCGATTGGCGCCTTATCGCGCCCGTTCTGGTCGGGATGATCCTTGCGGTCGTCACGATTGCCGGTGTGATGAGTGCTTTCGTGACCGATCACCCCGAGCATGCCCGCGGCCTATTTTTCGGGCTTGTAGCCGTCAGCATCGTGGTGCCGTTGCGGATGCTGCCCCCCGCTCATCGCCCCCGCGCGTTCGATGTCGCCCTGGTCCTGATCGCCGCAGTGGTTGCCTTCGCTCTCGTGAGTCTGGCGGGCGGCAGCACCGAATCCGACCCCCCGATGTATGTCGTGTTCCTCGCGGCCTCCGTAGCTATCTGTGCTCTCGTCGTGCCAGGGGTGTCTGGATCCTTCCTGTTGCTGGCTGTCGGCCTCTACACCGTCACGCTTGACGCCGTCTCCGAGCGAGACTTTGGATACATCGCGGTTTTCGGTGCAGGTGCGGTCGTGGGGTTGGCCTCCTTCGTGCAATTGCTGAGCTACCTCTTGCGCGACCATCGGCGGACCACTCTCTTGGTGATGACCGGGCTGATGATGGGCTCGCTCCGCGCGCTGTGGCCCTGGCAGTCCAGCGGGGACGGATCGCACAGCGACTCCGCACCCGGGGCCCTTCTCCTGCCGAGTGCACCCGTTGTCGGACCCCTGCTCTTGATGGCCCTTGGAGCCGCGATCGTGCTCATCCTCGTGTTGGTTCAGGCGCGCAGCGATCGGGTGCACACTCAAGAGTCGGAGTGATTCGGTAGGGCGTGCCTTGGCGCCCAGCGCCAATCAGGGGATCGGCACCGCAAGCAGTTTGTCGTCACCGTCGGCGGGGTCGCCGCGCGAGGTGTTGTTGGTCAGTACCCACAGCGAGTCGTCGGGGCTGACTGCAACGCTCCGAAGGCGCCCATATTCGCCCTCTAGCATCCGTTCCGGCCCGCCGCTGACCCCGTCCTCATCCAGGGGTATGTGCCAGAGCGACTCGCCACGCAGTGCTGCGACGTACAGGTCCCCATCAGGGCCGACGGTCAGCCCCGACGGGGAGGCCTCAGAAGTCGGCCAGGTCACCACGGGGTCCACAAAATCCCTGCCCTCACACGGACCTTCACACTCCGGCCATCCGTAGTTGTTGCCCGGCTCGATCAGGTTGACCTCATCGAGGTCGTTCGCGCCGAACTCACTCGCCCACATCCGATCCTGGTCATCCCAGCCCAAGCCCTGCACGTTGCGGTGACCCATCGTCCACACGGGGGAGTCGGAGTCGGGGTTGCCCGGTGCGGGCTCGCCATCGACAGTGATCCGCAAGATCTTGCCCCCGAGGGAGTCAGGGTCTTGAGCGCTCTGGCCCTGCGACGCATCGCCAGTGCTCACGTAGAGGTAGTCGTCCGGGCCGAACGCGAGCCGCCCACCGTTGTGATTGCCGGCCTTGGGTATGCCCTCGAATACCTCTCGGACCTGCGGGTCTTCGTCGGGCTGGGTGCCAGCGGTGTCGACATCGATCACCCGGTTGTCTTCACCGGTGGTGATGTAGGCGTAGAACTGGTTGCCTTCGCCACCGCTGGGCACGGTGATGCCCAGCAGGCCGCCTTCGCCGCCTGGCTCAACCCCCGGCACCGTAGTCAGCAGCTCTGGCTCACCCCCGGCGGGGACACGCCATACCTTGGCGCTGTCTCTTTCTCCCACCAAGGCATCTCCGTTGTCCAGGATGGCCAAGCCCCAGGGCACATCGAAGTCCTGGGCGAGCACGGTGACCGCGCTGTTGTCGGCCTCGGTCGCTGAAGGCTGATCGGGAACGGCCGGCGCCGGATCGGAGCAGGCAGCCAACACGAACGCGCTTACTGCCCCGACTGAGCACTGGCTGATCAGAGCAAGACGCCGAGAGGGGGATATCGGTTGGTGCAATGTCATGCCCATACTTTCGCCGGGAAGTCTGAATGGAGGATGGACGCGCTAGCGTAGGCGTCATGCGCCTGGTCACCGTGCCCCCCGCGCTGAAGGATGCCGTAGGCGACATCGATGATATGCAGATCCTCACCTGGGATCTTCGTGCGGACCCGCCGATGGCAGAAGAGATCGAAGTAGTGGTCCTACCGCCGTTTCGCGCTCCGTGGATCACCCGCCTTGGTGAACTACCCCACTTGCGGGCGATCCAACTCAGCTCTGCAGGTCATGAGCATGCGCTGCGCTTTGTGCCTTCAGGAGTCACGCTGGCCAAAGCGGTGGGGGTGCACGACAGCGCCACGGCAGAGATGGCGTTGGCCTTGATGCTGGCGGCACAGCGGGACATTCCTGACTTCGTCAACGCACAACGTCGCGGGCAGTGGGAACCGCCGAAGGAGCGACGCTCGCTGGCCGACTCGACTGTGCTGATCGTGGGTTACGGCGGTATCGGCCGCGCGCTGGGCAGGAGGTTAAGGGCGTGCGAGGCCGATGTGTTGGCCGTCGCGGCCCACGAACGTGCTGGCGACGATTTCGTGCAGAAGGTCTGCGACCCATCCGAGCTGCCTAAATTGCTCCCACGCGCAGACATCGTCTGCCTCAGCGCACCGTTGACGCCGGCCACGCTCGGACTGTTGAACGCGGCGCACCTGAGGTTGCTGCCCGACGACGCGCTGGTGGTCAATGTGGCGCGCGGTGCCATCGTCGACACCGACGCGTTGATCGCCGAGTGCGCCGCTGGGCGGCTGCGAGCCGCTCTCGATGTCGTGGACCCGGAACCATTGCCACCGGAGCATCCGCTGTGGTCCACCCCTGCGGTGCTGATCAGTCCGCATACAGCCGGTAGTACGAGCGCTTTCGTGCCGCGGATGGCGAGATTCGTGCGGTCTCAACTCACGGCATACCGCGACACTGGATCGTTGCCACACGTGGTGGCCACCGGGTAGCGCTGCGATGGGAGACTGCCATCGGGTTGCTGTCGGGAATGTGTCTCGACACGGAGAGGTCTTTATGTCCGATGATCAACGCAGCAGCGAGATCGTGGAGTGCTTGCAGGACAGTTTCGCTGAGTTGATGGAGCTGGCTCCGGCTGCCTTCCGGACAAAGTTCCGCAAGATGGCGCGGGATCCGTTCTCCTTCTATCGGGGGACGGCCTGCCTGTTCTATGCAGACCTGGCGGGGAAAACGAGCGTCCAAGAAGATCTCCGAGGCGATGACGCCCAGTGGTGGGGTGACCACGGCGATCGGGTCTGGATCCAGGGCGACCTGCACGTCGAAAACTTCGGCACCTACATGTCGAGCGAGGGCCGACTGGTCTTCGATGTCAACGACTTCGACGAAGCGTACGTTGCGCCGTGGACCTGGGAGATCCGTCGATTCGTGGCGTCCCTTGCCTTGATCTGCTGGCAGAAGGCCCTTCCGGAACGCATCATAGATGACCTCGTCGAGGCATACGTCCGCTCGTATGGCGAGGCGGCGCAGGCTTTCACGACACAGGAGCGAATCGACTGGGCGCTGACCTTGGACAACGCCGAGGGTGCCGTCCTGGCGACGTTGCAGTCCGCGAAGAGTCAGAGTCGGGAGACGTTCCTGGCGCAGACAACCGTCGTTCAGGACTTCAGCCGCCGATTCAATGACGCGTATGGGCAGGCTCTGGATGGTGGCGAGAAGGACAGCATGCTCGAAGCATTCGCGGCCTACCGAAAGACTTTAGATGCCGCTGAGCGGACCCCGCCCATTCGGTACGACGTGCTGGACGTCGTAAAACTGGGCGCCCTCGGCATTGGTAGTGCTGGCCTGCCGGCTTACTCGGTGCTCATCGAAGGCGAGACCCAAGCGCTGGGCAACGACATCATCATCACCCTCAAGCAGGGGCAGCAGGCCGCGCTGCAGAGAGTCATCACGGACACAAAGATCGCCGAGACCTTTGAGCACCACGGGCATCGGACGGCCGTGTCCCAACGTGCCTTGCAGGATCACACCTCGCCGTACCTGGGATGGACGCAACTGGAGGACGCTGGCTTCGTGGTCAGCGAGTTCTCTCCCTATGAGTCGGATCTGAGTTGGGAAGATCTGACCGAGCCGGAGGAGATGCGGGTCGTCGTGAGACAGCTGGCCCAAGCCACCGCGAAGATCCACTGCGTTGCTGATGACGAGTCTGGGCACGGACTGGTCGAGGTCAGTGTTGAGGATGTGATCACCGCTGGTATTGCCGAGAACCTGGATGGGTTCGTGGCCCAGATGACCGACTTCGCTCACGCTTATGCCGCCCAAGTACGCGTTGATCACCGATTGTTTGTGGATGCCTTCAGGGCCGGCGGCTTCGACGAGGTTGACCCCCTCGAGGCCTGACTGGCGGCTGGGACCTGAGAGCACTACCGCACCGGTGTCATGTGCTTTACCCTTCCGGTGCAGGTCCTTGCTGGGCTCCCAGTGACGTGCCCGCCAGGTCGCTCAGTGCCGCCATTGCGGTGGTGAGTAGCGGGCTGTTGCCGGTGCCTGCGCGGATGCCCGTGCGAATCTGTCGAGACGGGCGCGGATCTCCTGCCAGCGGCACCCGCACAATGTCGTAGCCGGAGGGCAGCCGGGCTAGTCGCGGGACCAAGCAGACGCCGAGACCCGCGTGAACCAGCGCCGCTCCGGTGTCCCACTCGACGATGTCGTGCGCGACGCTGGGGTTGAACCCGGCGGCCAGGCACGACATCAACACCAGTTGGTGGTGCGGGCGACCAGGGTGGTCCAAGATCCATTCTTCGTGTGCGGTCTCGGCCAGTCGCACGGAAGATCGCGTCGCAAACCGGTGCCCGAGCGGCACCAACAAATCAAGCGGGTCGCTGGCCAACGGCCGCTGCTCGAAACGCGGATCGTCGATGCGCGGAAGTGACGGGGTCGCCACCACCACGGCCAGATCCGCATCATCGGCCAACAGCAACTCAAAACAAGTGTCGGGGTCGGCCTCGATAATCCGGAACTCGCAACCAGGATGGGCCGCCAGCACCCGGGTCGCCGCCCCAGGAAGGAGCGTGGCCGCCGCACTCGAGAACCCGCACATGCGAAGCGGCCCCGGGACGTAGTCACCGCTACGACGCAACTCGCTGTGCATCTGCTCCCACCGGGCGCTCAACTCTTCGGTGTGCTCCAACAACAGGCGGCCTGCTGGCGTGAGGTGCACGGCCCGCCCCTGTCGCTCCAACACCTCCACGCCCAACTCCGCGGCCAGCGATTTCAGCTGGGCTGACACCGCAGAAGGGGTGTAATGCAAGGCCTGCGCGGCGGCCGTGACGGTGCCGTGCCAGGCCACCAGTTGCAGGCTGCGAAGCCGCGAATCAATCATGAAACAGGATTGCACGAAACGATCCAAAATTGTGAGATTCCATTGTCAGGTCAGGCCGGGGAGACTGCGTGTGTGACGTTGCACGACCCGCTCCTTCAGCCCTATGAGCTGGGCCACCTCACCCTGCGCAATCGTGTGGTCAGCACCTCCCACGAGCCGGCATACACCGTTGACGGTATGCCGAAAGACCGCTACCGCGCCTACCACCTGGAGAAGGCCCGTGGCGGCGTCGGCCTCACCATGATCGGCGGCTCGGCCGTGGTGGCGCCGGACAGTCCGCCCGCGTTCGGCAACATCCTGCTCTACAAGGACGACGTCGTGCCGTGGCTGCGACGGTTGTCCGACGACGTCCACGAAGCAGGCGCCGCCGTGATGACCCAAGTCACCCATCTGGGGCGCCGCAGCAGCAACTACACCGCCGACTGGCTGCCCTTGGTCTATGCCTCCCATCAGCGCGAACCTGCACACCGGGCCTTCCCCAAACGGGCCGAATCGTGGGACATCGATCGCATCGTCCGGCAGTATGCCGAGGCTGCGCAGCGCTGCCAGGCCGGCGGGCTGGACGGTATCGAGCTGCAGTCCTATGGGCACTTGCTCGACAGTTTCCTGTCGCCGGCCACGAACGACCGTGACGATGAGTTCGGCGGGGACCTGCAGGCCCGGATGGCCTTTCCGGTGCGTGTCATTGAGGCTGTGCGTGCGGCGGTAGGCCCCGATTTCATCGTCGGCATCCGGATGAGCATGAACGAGCAAACCGACCCCGGGTTGGCTCAGGACGACGCGTTGCTGGCACTGAAGAACTACACCGAAGCTGGGATCGACTTCCTCTCGGTCATCCGCGGCACTATCGATCGAGACGCCACGCTGGCTGAGGTGATTCCCGGGATGGGTACCGTCTCTGCCCCGCAGTTGGCCTTTGCTGGGGAGATCAAGCGAGCGATCGGCATACCCGTCATGCACGCCGCGCGTATCTCGGATGTGGCCACGGCTCGGTATGCCGTCCGCGAGGGACTCGTTGATCTCGTCGGACTGACTCGGGCGCAGATGGCCGATCCGCACCTGATGGCCAAGGTGACCCGTGGCGAAGAAGACCGGATCAGGCCGTGCGTCGGTGCCAACTACTGCCTGGACGCCATCTATGAATCCGGCGATGCCAAGTGCATCCACAACCCGGCGACCGGGCGAGAGCAATCTCTGCCGCACCTGGTGTCCAAATCCCACGGCAACCGCAAGCGGGTGGTCGTGATCGGCGCTGGACCGGCCGGTCTGGAAGCCGGTCGCGTGCTCGGCGAGCGCGGCCATCACGTCACGGTCCTGGAAGCCTCGGACGCCCCCGGCGGGCAGGTCGTCCTGGCCGCTGTTGCACCTCGACGTGCCGACTTGATCGGCATCATCGACTGGCGGGTCAGTGAACTCGCAGTGCTCGGGGTGCGGTTGAGGCTGGGGGAGTATGCCGACGCAGACACGGTTCGCGACCTTAATCCCGACGTCGTCATCGTGGCGACGGGCGGCATGCCGAACACGTCGTTCCTGGCCGAGGGAGCGGACCTGGTCCGTGACACCTGGGATGTCATGGACGGCAGCGTCCGGGCTCGAGGTGACGTCCTGATCTATGACGACAACGGCACCGAGGCGGCCATGGGCGCGGCCGAGATGTTGGCTCCGCTAGCCACCAAGCTGGAGTTCGTGACCCCGGAGCGCGCACTTGCGGTCTCAGTCGGTGGGATGAACAGCCCGGCATACCTCAAGGCCTTTGCCGAGCATGGGGTCACCACGACCCTGGCCACCCGCCTTGTCGGGGTGAGCCGAGGTCCGGGCAAGCGTCTGGTGGCGCGATTGGGCAGTGACTACACGCCGATGACGTGGGAGCGCGAGGTCGACACTGTGGTCGTCGAGCATGGCACGCTGCCCAACGACGAGCTGTATGCCGATCTGGTGCCTGGGTCGAGCAACCTCGGCGAGGTCGATCAACAGGCGCTGCTGGATGGCGAGATGCAACAGGTCCAGACCAACCCCGACGGCACGTACCAGCTGTTTCGCATTGGGGATGCCGTCAGCAGCCGCAATATCCACGCCGCGATCTATGACGCGCTACGCCTGTGCATGGCGATCTGAGGAGAGAGATGACCACTGAGACCAGCGCTCGCACCGTCGAACGCAGTACGTTTCCACCTGGCGTGGCGCAGCAGATCCGCGAGCGTCGCAAGGGTTACTCGCTGCCCGCGCAGTTTTACACCGATCCTCACGTCTTCGATTTGGACATGCGCGAGATCTTCGCCAAGCAATGGTTCTTTGCCGCACTCGAAGCGCAGGTCCCAGAGGCTGGCGACTATGTGAGCGTCGAGGTCGGACCGTATTCGGTGATCGTGCTGCGCGACGATGACGACGAACTGCGTGCCTTCCACAACGTATGCCGACACCGCGGGGCCCGAATCCTGAACGATGCGCAAGGATCGGTCGGCAATCTGGTGTGCGGCTACCACTACTGGACCTACGGCACCGACGGTCGTCTGCTGCACGCGCCCGGCCAGACTGCCGACTTCAACCCGTCTTGTTTCGGGCTCAAGTCGGTGGCCTTGCGCAACGTCGCTGGGCTCGTGTACCTGTGCCTAGCCGCTGAGCCGCCTGCCGAGTTCGACGAGGCGATGGCCCCCGTGGCGCCATACCTGGAGCCGCACAACCTGGCCCGAGCGAAAGTCGCGGCGTATGTCGACATCGTCGAGGACGGCAACTGGAAGTTGGTGATGGAGAACAACCGGGAGTGCTATCACTGCGACGGGCACCCGGAGTTGTCCAGCACGTTCTTCTTGACCTACGGGCTCAAGGACGATGAGGTCCCGGCCCGGTTGCAGCCGCACCATGACCGTTACCTGCTGGCGCAGAGTGAGTTGGAGTTGATCTGCGAGCAAGCGGGTTTGCCGCATGAGCTCATCGAAGACCTCGAAGAACCCGCAGTGGCGTTGCGGATTCGGCGAGAGGCGCTGGACCTGGCCGGTGAGTCCTTCAGCCTGGACGGCAAAGTGCTGTGCGACCTCCCGATGGCCGATCTGCCGAGCAAGCGATTGGGCCGATGCACCATCCACACGCAGCCGAACATGTGGGGCCACGCGATGGCCGACCACACGGTGATGTTCGCGATGTTTCCGCTGGCGGCCGACAAGACGCTCGTGCGCACCTTCTGGCTGGTCAACGCCGACGCGGTGGAAGGCGTCGACTACGCCCTGGACAAACTCACCCACGTTTGGCGCGAGACCAACGCTCAAGACAGTGTGTTTGTGGCGCGCGCCCAGCTGGGGGTAAGCAGTCCGGCATACGAGCCCGGCCCCTACATGCCGAGTGAGTATCAGGTCGACAACTTCGTCGGTTGGTATGTCCGGCGTTTGGCGCTGGAGCTGGACCGATGAGCGCGGTAACCCAGGGGCACGGCGCCACACTGTCTTCGTTCGACCTGGCTGCTGTTGACCTCCTCGCCTCGCCGCTGTTGACGCAGGTGCCTGGTGCCGAGGCCGATTTCGAGATGATCCTGCGGTGCAAAGCGGTCATCCCGATCACGCACGATGTGTCGACCTTTGCGCTGGAGCCGACTACTCCGCACACTTTCATTTTTGCTCCTGGGCAGTACGTCGTGGTGGCCATCACCGTCGATGGCCAGCGGCACCAGCGGTGCTACACGATCTCTTCGCCGCCGACCCGCCCCCACCTGGTGACAATCACAGTCAAGCGAGTGCCCGACGGTCTGGTGTCCAATTGGCTCCATGACAATGTGGATCGCGGTGGTCGCCTAGAAGCCAGTGGCCCGTTCGGTGACTTCACACTGGCTCACCACCCTGCGCCCAAGTACCTGTTCCTGTCCGCAGGGAGCGGGATCACCCCGCTGATGTCGATGACCCGGACCTTGGCCGACCTAGCCGGCCCGGCCGATGTCGCCTTTGTGCACAGCGCTCGAGCCCCATCCGACATCATCTTCCGGCACGAGTTGGCGTCCCTGCCCACTTCAGGGCTCAACCTGTCGGTGACCGCCATCTGTGAGGCAGACAGCTTTGGCGAAGTGTGGACCGGCCCGCGCGGCCGACTCAGCGCTGGTTTGCTGGAGGCCGTGGTGCCGGACGTGGTCCAGCGCGAGGTCTTCATGTGCGGTCCTGGCCCCTACATGAGCGCGGCGCACAACGTGTTGATGGAACTGGGTGTGCCCCTGGAGCAGGTGCACCAGGAGAGTTTCGTGATCGAGCAGGCGGCGTCGCTGTCGGTTGTCCCCGATCCGTTGGCAAAACCTTCGACCGCTGTCACCCCCGAAGCCGGCACGGCAACCCTCACCTTCGCCAAGAGCGGCAAGGAGGTCCAGTGCGAGTCGGGTGTCACCATCTTGGAGGCTGCCGCCCGTGTTGGTGTTTCGATCCGCTCGGCGTGCGGCCAGGGTTTGTGTGGCACCTGCAAGAGCGACCTGGTCAGCGGTTCGGTCGATATGCAGCACGCCGGCGGGATCCGGCCGCGCGAAATCACGGCGGGCAAGTTCCTGCCGTGCTGTTCCTACCCGCAAGGCGATCTAGTGATCGACGCGTAGCATCGCGTGCCATGACTGAGACCCGACTGGTGCTGATCCGGCACGCGAAGACCGAGCAGACGGGGCCACCGACACAAGGCGACCATGGTCGGCGTCTACTCGAGCGAGGCCAAGCCGATGGGCTGGCTGCTGGGCGGTGGCTCGTGGAGCAAGGTCTGGTCCCCGACCTCGTGCTGTGCTCCAGCGCGATGCGCGCGCGTCAGACCTGGCAGGCGATGGTCGAGGGCCACGAGGCTCTTGCCAACGTCGAGGTGTGGCACGACCCGCGCATCTACAACGCGGCCCCCGACGCCCTGTTCACGGTCTTGGCCGAGGTGCCGCCAGAGGTAAAGACGGTGGCCCTCGTGGGGCATGCACCCGGCGTACCCGGGCTGCTGGCTGAGCTCGCTGATCCCGCCCGAGCCGATCACGATGCTGCCGAGTCGTTTAACCAGGGTTACCCCACGATGACCCTGGCCGTGCTACATACTGACACCGCGCTCAGCGACGTGCGGGCCGAGTCGATGGCG
>JBBSNC010000080.1:0-10855 GCA_038232855.1 Actinomycetales bacterium | reverse complement strand
TCTACCTCGCGAGTTTTCCCACCGCCCTACCCGACATCCGCAAAGGCATCCGGATCAAAGCCAGCTGACCCCCGGTTTCGCGGGCATTCCTGACTGAGGCACGGACCAACTTTCGCGGGCAGTTTGACTTGAGGCACCACGAGGTAGACACCGGCAGGCTGAAGTCGTTGGACAGGGCCACCATCGCGGATCCGGAGACCAGGTGCAGCACGCCCATCACCAGGTTGAAGAGGCGAAGGCGCCGAGCCGCCCGGTCGGGCACGCTCACGGATCGCGTCTGCAGTTCCACCGGAAGTGAGTCCATGTCCAGTGTGACGAGGCCACAAATCGATCTGGTCAGCGGGGCGCACCGGTGATCATCCAGGCATCCCCACGCGCTCGCCACCACAATGTTCCGGCGCGCATGGCCATGAACCCGCTGAAGGCCACCCATAGCCAGACCAATCCGGGGGTGCCGCCGACTCCCGAGGCCCAGACGGCATAGAGCAAGGGTAGGTAGGCGAGGAACAGCAACGTCTGTGCGCGGGCAAGCCACCAGGCATCACCGGCGCCCATCAGGACCCCGTCGATGACGAAGGCGATGCCCGCCACCGGTTGTCCGAGCGCGACCACGATCAGCGCAGCGGCCAGCGCTGAACGAACCTGCGGGTCGGAGGAGAAGCCGAGCGGGATGATGGTGTGCAGTGCAAGAATGAACAGCGTGAGGATCCCGCCGAACCACACGCCCCAGCGGATCATCATGGCGGTCGCCTGACGGGTCCGGGTCAGATCCCCTGCACCGAGGTACTTCCCGGTGATCGCCTGACCCGCGATCGCCAGGGCGTCCAACGCGAACGCGAGCGAACTCCATACCGTCAGTGAAACCTGGAACGCAGCAAGGTTCGCGTCGCCGAGTCCGGCCGCGACCCAGGTGGTCGCCAGCAGCGTGCCACGCAGTGACAGGGTCCGGATCAGCAGCGGTATGCCGCCGAGCGCCGCTGTGAGCACTTTACCTGGATGAAAGGATCTCGGCGCCGATTCGCGCTTCGCTCCAACGATGACTACGCCTGACAAGGCGATGGCCATGCCCGTCTGGGCGACGACGGTCCCCCATGCCGCGCCGGCGATGCCGAGGCCGACGCCATGCACCAACGCGAGGGAGAGTGCCGCGTTGACCGTAAAGCCGATGACGGCCACGACGAGGGGGGTGCGGGTGTCTTGCAGGCCGCGCAACACACCGGTCGCTGCGAGCACGATCAACATCGGGGGTATGCCGTAGGCCGAGATGGACAGATAGGTCACGGCTTCCGCCGAGGCCGCAGGTGAGGCGCCGAAGGCATTGACGATCGGTCTGGCGGCCACGATGAGCGCGATGGCGGTGAGGATGCCGAGCAAAGCGGCCAGATACATGCCATCAATACCCCCACCGATCGCCCCCCGCAGATCCCCCGCGCCGAGTCGCCTGGCTACGACGGCTGTGCTGCCATAGGCGAGAAAGACAAAGATCCCGACAGCGGTCAGCAAAACTCCCGTTGCCACCCCGAGACCGGCCAGCGAGGTGGTGCCGAGATAGCCGACGATGGCGCTGTCGGCGAGGAGAAACAGCGGCTCGGCGACCAACGTCAGGAAGGCGGGGATGGCCAGGCTGAGGATCTCTTTACGCTGCGAAGCAGATCCGGGATCGCGGGGGACTGGCACGACAGGTGAGTGTATGTCGACGGATTCCTGGGACGAAGCCGTCAAAGCGGTTGTAGACACTGAGATGTGTTGCGGGAGTGAGGCGTCGACGGAATGGTCGCTGGTGGGAGCGCTGTGAACGACATTCGGTCAGAGCGAATTCTGAAAGTATTTTTTGTCCACATGGTGTGGGCTGTGTTTGTGCAGGTCAGCTCGCCCCGCGACCGAGAAGAGGTATTTCTGCACAGGCTTGTCCACACGTTCTGTCGCAGGTATGTGGATGGCGCGCCTGGTTATCCCCAGTCTCGTCCACAGGGCCTTTTGTCGCCGGTAGCTACCCGGTCGTAGGTTGTGACGTCGGGTAGCCCATGGTCTGTCGGCGCCGGATGGTGTGCTGAGGCTTCGACCATAGGAGGGAGAGCAACGTGTCGTTAAGCGAGATGGACCAAGCATTCGCCACGATGCCCGATCCCACTGCGGCCGACCGCGTCCCACCGCAAGACGTCGCCGCCGAGCAAAGCGTGCTGGGCAGCATGTTGCTGTCCAAGGATGCCATCGGGGAGTGTTCCGAGATCGTGCAGTCGGTGGACTTCTACCGCCCGGCGCACGAGACCATCCACGAAGCCGTGGTCGATCTGTACAGCCGGGGTGAGCCGGTCGATGCCATCACGGTCGCGGATGAGTTGTCCAAGCGAGGCGACCTGTCCCGAGTGGGGGGCACGACATACCTGCATCAACTGATCGCGTCGGTGCCGACCGCAGCCAACGCTTCGTTCTATGCCCAGATCATCAGCGAACGAGCGATGCTGCGCCGACTGGTCGAGGCCGGCACCCGCATCGTGCAACTGGGGTATGCCCAAGGTGGGGGCGATGTCGAAGACATCGTGAACCGTGCGCAAGCCGAGGTGTATGGCGTTGCCGATCGGGGCAAGGGCGAGGACTACCTAGCGTTGTCGGAGCTGCTGGAGCCCACGCTGGATGAGATCGAGCACAATGCTGGCTCATCCGGGGAGATGGTGGGGGTCCCCACGGGCTTCACGAATTTGGACGAACTCACCAACGGTCTGCACCCGGGGCAGATGATCATCGTGGCCGCCAGACCTGCCGTAGGCAAGGCCTTGGCTCTGGACACACCCCTACCGACGCCGACCGGATGGACCACGATGGGTGCGGTCCACGTGGGGGATCACCTGATCGGCGGAGACGGGCGACCCACGAGAGTCGCCGCTGTCACTGACGTCATGCACGATCGGCCATGTTTCGACGTCGAGTTCTCTGATCGATCAACGATCGTTGCTGATGCCGAGCACCAATGGAAGACGCAGACCCGGGCCGAGCGACGTGTGGCGGCTCGACCTGCTCTGGTCCGATCAGGAGGTGTCGAGATTGCAGATCCTGGGCTCGAAGACGGCCAGCCCACGGACGCCGTGCGCACGACAGAGGAGATCGCATCGACGTTGCGGGTCGACAACTCCGAACAACGCCTGAACCACTCAGTGGCGCTCGCACGGCCCCTGTCGCTACCCGAGGTTGAGTTGCCCTTGCCCCCGTACGTGCTGGGGGCCTGGCTCGGTGATGGTCACAGCGCCGATGCCCGGCTGACGACAGCCGATCCAGAAATGATGACCTTCATCGAGGGCGAAGGCATTGACGCGCGATCGCTTGATGCGCAACTGAGGGGCATAGGCGTGCTCGGCAACAAACACATTCCGGCGCCCTACCAGCGAGCATCCGAAGGGCAACGCCGTGCCCTGCTGGCGGGTCTGCTCGATACCGACGGGACGCTCACAGGTGGAGGGTGCGCCCAGTTCACCTCTACTTCGGAACAGTTGGCTTCTGACGTCTACGAACTGGTTGTCGGCCTGGGGTATCGATGCGGTCATTCGAGCAAGAAGGTTCGAGGCAGAAGCCCAGAGTCCTCCATTGCCCACACGCTCACATTCAGCCCGACAGCGGATGTCTTCTGGCTGGAGATGAAGCGTGAAGCGCACCGAGTTCGGCGGGCACGGACGTTCGAGCGGCTTAGCTCGCGATTCATCACCGCCGTGAGACCCATCCGATCAGTGCCCGTGCGCTGTGTGCAGGTGGACAACGCGGACCACATGTACCTCGCTGGTCTCTCTATGATCCCAACTCACAACTCGACCTTTGCCCTCGATATCGCGCGGACGGCGGCGATCAAGCATCAAATGCCGACCGTCGTCTTTTCGTTGGAGATGAGCCGCACTGAAATCACGATGCGGCTGTTGTCGGCGGAGTCCGAGATTCCGTTGCAATACATGCGCAAAGGCAAACTCGAAGACAAGCACTGGACCAAGTTGGCCGAGACCCAGGGACGCCTGCAAGACATGCCGTTGTTCATCGACGACAGCCCGAACATGTCCCTGATGGAGATCCGCGCCAAATGTCGTCGATTGAAGCAACGCCACAACCTCAGGCTCGTCATCGTCGACTATCTGCAGTTGATGAGTTCCGGCAAGCGCGTCGAGTCGCGACAGCAAGAGGTGGCGGAGTTCTCGCGTGCGCTGAAGTTGCTGGCCAAGGAGCTCGAAGTCCCGGTCATCGCTCTCTCGCAGTTGAACCGCGGTCCGGAGCAACGAGTCGACAAAAAGCCGCAGATGTCCGACCTTCGGGAGTCCGGCTGTCTGACATCGGATACCCGAGTTATGCGGGCGGATACCGGTGCTGAGGTTGCCCTCGGTGACCTGCAGGCGTCGGGGGAGACCGATGTCCCGGTGTGGTCGTTGGATGAGTCCTTGCGTTATGTGCGCAGGCACTTGACCCATGTCTTCTCGACGGGGACCAAGCCGGTGTTTCGGTTGACGCTAACGTCGGGCAAGACGCTCCGGGCCACGGAGAATCACCCCTTCCTGACGTACCAGGGGTGGCGTCAATTGGGGGATTTGGTCACTGGTGACCGCATTGCGGTGCCACGGCACGTCCCTGCCCCGGAGCAACACAATCCTTGGGCCAACGACCACCATCTAGTCCTGCTGGCTCACATGTTGGGTGACGGGTCGATGGTTCGGCGGCAGCCTTTGCGCTATGACTCGATCGATGAGGAGAATCTGCGCGCCGTCCAATCCGCGGCTTTGACCTTCGGCGTCGTAGCAGTGCGAGACGACTACCCTGCCGCTCGGTGCACCACGACGCTCAGGCTGCGGGCACCGTTCAGGCTGGCCCGTGGGCGGCGCAATCCGATCGCCGAATGGCTCGATGATCTAGGCGTGTTCGGTCTGCGCAGCCACGAGAAGTTCGTGCCGGATCTGGTTTTCCATGCCTCGAAGCGCCAGATTGCGCTCTTCTTGCACCACATTTGGGCTACGGATGGCTCGGTCACAGTCAATTCCAATCAGCGATCTGGCCGGATCTACTACGCGTCGACAAGCCGTCGCCTCGTAGACGACCTCACTCGGCTGTTGTTGCGGTTCGGCATCTCGACCCGCACGCGTACGACGCGAAAGAATGGATACCGCGATGGGTACACCATCGATATATCGGGTGCCGACAGTCAGCGACGCTTTTTACAGGAGATCGGCGTCTTTGGAGGTCGGTCGACCTCAGCGGGTGCGCTGTTGGAGATCATCAGGCATCGGCAAGGCGACACCAATGTCGACACGGTGCCCCTTGAGGTCTGGGATGTTGTGCGGTCCGAGATGAGTACGCAAGGAATGACTACTCGCGACTTTCCAGCGCAACTCGGGACGCGGTATTGCGGAACGACCTTGTACAAGTATGCCCCGTCTCGCGAGCGACTCGGTCGGATTGCGCAGGTTCTGGGCAGTGCGGACCTTCAGCTGTTCGCCGTAAATGACGTCTTGTGGGACCAGGTCAAAAGCGTCGAGCTGGACGGCTTCGAGGAAGTCTTCGATGCCACTGTGCTCGGTGGGCACAACTTCGTTGCGAACGGCATAGCGGTCCACAACAGCATCGAGCAGGATGCCGACGTTGTGATCTTGCTGCACCGTGAGGCAATGTATGAACGTGAGTCACCCCGCGAGGGTGAAGCCGACGTGATCGTCGCCAAGCACCGCAATGGGCCGACCGACACGGTTGTCGTCGCCTTCCAGGGCCACTACAGCCGGTTCACCAACATGGCAACCAACTTCTAGTTGCTTGTCGTCGAGATGCAGTGAAGATTGTAGGCAGATGCGCTATTGCAACATTTTCGAAGACGAGGCGGAATCGGCTGAGACCGTGACGCACGGTTGCCCGTTTAAAGTGCGATGAGAACTCCGCTCAGCCCTTAGATGGGCCAGGGTTCCGTGTGCCGTGCCCACGTTTGCTGGCTCTTCGACTTTCCGCGGTGGTGGCCTGATGTAGAAACTCATGGCCCTGGGGCAGGCTGGGTGTGAGGTGCTGACGGATCGGGTGCATCAACGCACTCAGCAACGAATCTGGGATGTCCCGTTCGATGGGCAGGTCACGGTGTGGTGGGTTAACGGGCTCTTCCCAGTTGCGGTGGGGGTCATAGGTTGAGTCCGCCGGCGATGAGGAGCATCCGGAGCCTGTAGTTGTCTCGGTTGCGGAAGCTTCGGGCGATGCGACGGTGCAATTCGATCAGGGCCTTCACGGCTTCAGTACCACAATTGTTGGCCCGGCCTGTGTCGAAGTAGGCCAAGAACGCGGCGGCCCACCGTTTCAGGGTCTTGCCCAGGCGAGCGAATCACCCTCTGGCTATAGCCGGAGTCGCTGTATGTGCAGAGCGCTACGGAAAGAGGGTGAAGGCTTCGACATGCTTGGGTCGGACCACTGTGAAGTGGCGGCGATCGAGGGTGGCAACCCCTGAGATGCCCAAACGCTCGGCGGCGGCGACTACGGATGCGTCGACCGTGCCGAGGGGTAGGTCGCGATACCGTGCAACGAGCACTGCAATGCGAAGCCAGTCCTGTGCACCTACCGGCTCGACGCTGAATGAGCCAGCGGCTAAGTCACCGAGGAATCGCACCTCCGGCTCGTAGCCCAGTCGAGTGCCGAGTAGATAGACCACCTCGGTGATCACGAGTGTCGGCACTATCAGCGGGCCGGGATGTGTCTCCAGGAGTTCCACGGAAGGGCCATGGTGGTCGTCGTCCGCGTCGACGTATGCGTAGAGCGGTCCGGCGTCGACGATCAATGCGGCTATCGCGCAACCTCCTCGGCCAGGATCTCCTCGATGCGCTCGGAGATGTCGCTCTTCCCGCTTCGACCGGCCCCGGCGGCACCAAGGCGACGGCGGCCCCGCGGCTGCCCAAGGTAGGTCTCGAGGGCTTCGCGGTTGATCTGCGCAATCGTGACTTGGCGCCGCTCGGCCTCGTGCCGCAGGCGGGCGTCGAGGACGTCGGGGATCTTAACGGTCGTGCGCTTCATGTATGCCAGCATACCGCAACTGCGCCAAAGGGAACTGTAGTGGCTGCCAGTCCAGGCCAACCCTTGTGAACCTTCAGCTACCCGGTGTCGGCGGATCAGCCCAGGCAGACGCGTATCGCGGGCTCGAACGCCGTCGCAATGGCTGAATATCCGGCGTCGTTAGGATGGAACAGATCGGGTGCCAGGAGGCCACGCCACGACGAGGGGCCTGTCACTCGAAGGTCGACCATCACAATCCGACCAGCGGCAGAGGCGCGTTCGACATGCTCGTTCGCTCGGTCAGCGGCTGCCGGTGGTTGGGTCAGCGTGGCGACGATGGATCCAAACGGCAGCTGATTGAGGAGCCCGGCGTAAGCCTCGGGGAGTTGCTCGCGACGGTTCCGGCCCCCGAAGAGATCGTTCGAGCCCACCATGACTGTCACCAGGTCATCGTCTCCAGTGCCGAGGGCTTCCAGAACGGGAAGTTGCTGATCGATCACGTCGCACACTCGGGCTCCGGTCGCGGACAGGTTGATGACCTGTAGGTCAAGGCCGCTCGCCGTCAAACGCTGAGCCACCTGACCAACCCAGCCCGCGTCATACCTCGATGCCCCGACACCCTGTGACATCGAGTCGCCGAGGACGATCCAACGGAGGCCGGGCTGGCTCAGTGCCTCGATGTTGTGCGCACGCCAGGCGTCTGCATACGGCTCCACCTGGCTCCACACCCCAGCGACGCCGGGCAGCACGGCGCTCAACGCTCGCACAGTCCGGCCGGGACCACGTCCCGTCCGGTTGGCGTAGCTGAAATTGGCGTCGCTCACATAGTCATTGTGAGTTCTCACGGCGTCGGGCAACGAAGAGCAAGTACTCCCACCTCATCTGGCCACCGGCGAGGTGTCGATCGGCCAAGGCGGCGAGGTCGTTGTCGAGGTCGGACGTGCGCTTCGGATCATCCGCCAGACCCCGGTATGCCGCGATAGTCGGTCCATAGGCCGACTTGAAGTAGTCGCGGAAGGCCGCGCCGTCGGGGAAGCAGTCGACCGCCACGCTTGGCGTGGCCACCGATACATCAGTGACCTCGGCCCCGAACAGATCTCGTACGTGGCCCTCAGCGCCCCATAGCGGCGGTGGTTGGCTCCCTGCCGGAGGAGGGGCAACGTAGGGCTTGAGAGTGGCCAGGAGTTGACCGAGGAATCCGCCCGGAGTCCAGTTGAGCAAGCCGATCGTGCCGCCAGGACGGCATACCCGCAGGATCTCTGCGGCGCTTCGCTGGTGGTGCGGGGCAAACATCACCCCAACGCACGACAGCACAGTATCGAAGGAGGCGGTCTCGAAGGGCAGGGCCTCCGCGTCGGCCTCGCGCCAGGTCAACCGATCGAGCTCGTCCGCGGTGAGCACCTGCTCGGCGAGCGCCGCGCCCGAGCTCAGCAGCGAAGGGGTCAAGTCGCTGGCCACGACCTCTGCGCCCGCCCGGACGGCGGGGATGGCTGCGTTGCCGTTGCCAGCGGCCACATCAAGCACACGCTGGCCCGGCCGGATGTCGCACGCGTCGACGAGCTCACCTCCGAGGTGGGGAATGATAAGGGCAGCAACCCCCGGGTAGTCACCGAGCGCCCAGAGGGCCCGATGCCGCGCCTTCAAGGCGACGTCAGCGTCGCTGTCTTCCTTGGCCGTCGAACTTAGTGTGGTCATGGCCTCAGGATGCACCTACCCCGGTGGCGCATCCAGTACAGTTTGAGGACTCCCCAGTGCACAGTGTGGACGGCACCCTAGGACCAGAGGTGAACTCATGGACGCACGGCGGACGACGGCATACCGGCAGTATTGCCCCATCTCCAGGGCGCTGGACGTGCTGGGTGATCGGTGGTCCCTGTTGATCATGCGGGATCTCATCGTGGGCACCACCCGGTTCAACGACTTGGCGCGTGGACTGCCGAGTCTCTCCCGGAGTTTGTTGGTCAAGCGGCTGCGGCAGCTTGAGCGGGCGGGGGTCCTGGAGCATGTGGATGGGCGTTACCTCTTGACCGAGGCAGGACGGGACCTCGAGCCGGTGATCTTCGCGTTGGCTCGATGGGGTGCCCAGTGGAGTTTTGAGGACCCGCATCCTGATGAGCTCGACGCGGAACTGCTGGTGTGGTGGCTGCACTCCCGCCTCGATACGAGTGATCTGCCGGGCCCTCGGCACGTCTTGCACCTGTGCTTCAGCGACGACCTTCGGCAGTACTGGATCGTCGTCGAACGCGGGGTAGCGTCGGTGTGCCGTCACGACCCGGGCCTGGGAGTGAACCTGACGCTCAGCTCCGACGTGAGCACGTTGTATCAGGTATGGCTCGGGCGAATGCCGGTGCGGCGAGCGTTGGACTGCGGCGCTCTTCGGGCCGAGGGGCTGAGCGAATGGACTCAGCGGCTGCCCACCATCTTGGGTCTAAGTCCCGTCGCGCCGATTGTCGCAGAATTCGAGGAACTACCGTCCGCGGTCACCTCGGGCGCAGCGGGGAGAGTCAGCGCCACCCCAACCCCGGCGCGACGTGGGTGAGCATGGCCCCCATCAGGTGCGCGTTGTAGTCCACCCCAAGTTGGTTGGGCACAGTGATCAGCAGCGTGTCGGCGGCGGTCACGGCTTCGTCAGCCGCGAGCTCGGCGATGAGGCGGTCTGGCTCGGCGGCATACGACTTGCCGAAGCGCGCGATCATGCCATCGATGTGGCCGACCTGATCGGTGCTCTTGCCCTGGCCGCCGAACAGCTGCTGGTCGAGCTCGCTGACGATGGGGAAGATGCTACGGCTGACTGAGACGCGAGGGGTGCGAGCGTGACCGGCGCTGGCCCAGGCATCGCGAAAGATCTGGATCTGCTCGGCCTGCAACTGATGGAACGGCACGCCGGTGTCTTCGGTCAGCAGTGTCGAACTCATCATGTGCATCCCCTGCTCGGCGGTCCACTGGGCTGTGGCACGGGTGCCGGCGCCCCACCAGATCCGCTCGCGCAGCCCTGGCGCATAAGGCTCGACCCGCAGCAACCCGGGTGGGTTGGGAAACATCGGCTGTGGGTTGGGCTCGGCGAATCCTTCGCCGTCGAGCACTTCCAAGAAGCGGGCGGTATGCCGTCTGGCCATGTCAGCGTCGCTCTCACCTTCGCGCAGGGTGTGGCCAAAGTGCTCGTACCCGGCGATGACCTGCTCCGGCGAGCCGCGACTGATGCCCAACTGCAGTCGTCCACCGGAGATGAGGTCCGCCGCCCCGGCATCCTCGGCCATGTACAGCGGGTTCTCGTAGCGCATATCGATCACCCCGGTGCCGATCTCGATCCGGCTGGTGCGCGCCCCAACGGCCGCGAGCAGCGGAAACGGGGAGGCCAGTTGCTGCGCGTAGTGGTGCACCCGGAAATAGGCGCCGTCCGCGCCGAGTTCTTCGGCGGCCACGGCGAGATCGATCGATTGCAACAACACGTCGGAGGCAGAGCGCGTCATCGAGCGCGGCGAGGGGTTCCAGTGGCCAAAAGAGAGAAAGCCGATGTTCTTCACAGTGATCAAACGCGCGACCCTGGACTGGACATTCCGCAGATGCTCCCTGACCTCGAATGGCCGCGGCGAGCCACCGGCATACGCTCCTTGCGCCAGAACGCCAGCAATGTATGCCTCTGGCGACTGGGAACGACGGGCCCCAGATGCGGACCGTCCGAGGCGGCTATAGCGTCGGCGTTGTCAGAGACGGAGCAGGTCGCCACGAGGTGGTTTCGGCCGACGGAGGGAAGGAACGGTCATGGGCACAGTCAGCGACTTCATTATCGACCGCTTGATCGAGTGGGATCTGCACCGCTTCTACGGCTACCCCGGGGATGGCATCGGCGGATTTGACGGGGCGTTGGGAC
>JBBSNC010000079.1:0-10986 GCA_038232855.1 Actinomycetales bacterium | reverse complement strand
CACGTATGCCGTCAGCAAACTGGCCCAGGAGCACTACACCGCTGCCTGGGTGCGGCAAGCCAGTGCTTCGGCGATCGCGCTGCGCTATCACAACGTCTATGGCCCTGGTATGCCGCGGGACACGCCATACAGCGGGGTCGCTGCGATGTTTCGCTCTTCGCTGGAACGCGGCGAGCCACCGCAGGTCTATGAGGACGGCGCGCAGATGCGGGACTTCGTGCACGTCAGCGACGTCGCGCACGCCAATGTCCTCGCGCTGCGGGAAGTGGTGGAGGGGCCGGGCGGACGATTCGATGCCTTCAACGTTTGCTCCGGGCAGCCCGTCACGATCGCCGACGTGGCCAGGGAGGTCGCGGCAGGCACGGGCAGCGACATCGCCCCCCAGATCACCGGTGGCTACCGACTCGGAGATGTCCGGCACATCGTGGCCTCACCGGCCAAGGCTCGAGAGGAACTGGGCTTCAACGCTGCCGTGACACCCAGCATGGGGTTGGGCGAGTTCGCGACCGCACCGCTGCGTGACTGAAGGTCCGAGCGCAGAGCCATGACGCTCACCCCTCGAGCAGGCAAGCTCGCGGCTCACCAACTGGTGTAGAGCAACGTCTCGACGACCAAGGCGCAGGCGAGTTGTATGCCGAGAGCGGGCCGCTGCAACGCCCTCGGCAGCAGGGCCAGTGACACGGTGAGCCAGGGCATGAAGGGCAGCCAGATCCGCTCCACCTCGGCCTTGCTCATCCGCGACAGGTCGGCCGCCACGATGATCAGGAGCGCAGCACCGGCCAACAGGATGACGACCCGTTCGGTGCGCCATTGGCGGGCCGAGACCGCGAGCAGAGCGACCCCCGAGGCCGCCATGGGTCCAGCCGCGATCAGCAGCGCGCCGAGGTTACCCCAGGCCCAGTAGGCAAACGGGCGATTCTTTGCCTCGCCATCCCAATAGCGCTCCGCCAACACCGGGTAGGCGTCCCACCAGGCAAAACCGTACGCCGCGAAGATCAGCACGACCGCTAGCGCAGAAGCCGCCGCGATCGGCAACGGCCACCACGACCCCTTGGCCGCGATCAACACGGCAAGGGCGAGGAGGCCGAGCAGCGGCAGCCCGTAGGACAGCATCACGCCGTAGCCGAGCACCAGCCCGGCCACCGCTGCCCACCCCGCCACCCGGATGCGGCTGCGGGCCGTCGCCGCAACCGCTAGTGCAGCAAGCCCCCAGGCGGCTACGGCGGCAAACATCCCATCGGCCGAGACAGACATGAAGATCGCCGCCGGCGTCAGCGTCACGAACGGGGCTACCCGGCGAGCCGCGGATTCTGCGCCGAGGACGCGCAGCGTCACCAACACCGGCACCACGGTGGTGGTCGCCACCACGGTCGTCGCTAGCCCGGCGGCATACGGGGTATCGATACCGAGTCGGATCAAGGCGATGAAGAACAAAATGGCCCCGGGAGGGTGGCCAGCAACATGCGTTACCCAGTTGTCTGGATGTGAATACGGAATGCGCTCGATGTATTCGCCCAACATCGCGGGAATGTCGTCGATCTTTAAGGCGGTATCGAAATACTCGTGTGAATTGGCCAGTACGTGCTCGACACCCGCCCGGCCGTCGGTGAAGGCAAGGGACAGCATCCAGGCCAACGAGGTGAGGTATGCGGTGACCAACAACCAGCGCCACGGCAGTCTGGCTGCCAGCGGGCCGGCATACCGCCAGGCAAGCAGCGCAATGACCACGGCAGGCAGGGTTCCTGGGCCGAACCACTGTGGATCCCAAAAGCCGTGCAACGGCTCGACCGTGCCGAACTTCTCCGGGTCCTTGCGTGCATACACCTGCCAATCAAGGAGTTTCGGCAGCGTGAACGAGACCAGAATCAGCAGGCTTCCGAGGGCGAGGCCGACATATGACGCAAACCGAGCTCGGCTGGATGTCGTGCGCTCAGTCGTGCTCGTGGGGCTGTTCACGCCTCACACGCTAAGCGACCGAACGCCGCGGAGCCGCACTGCGTGAGGACACGTCAGAGGTTTGTAGCCTTTTCAGAAGCCGCGTTGCGGCCATCGTGCGGTTACGGTTCACCATATGCCGGTGTGCGATCTGATTCTTCCCTGCCGAAACGAAGGCAAGGCACTCATTCACCTCCTTCCGACCATCGCCGACGACTTTGCCGTGATCGTCGTCGACAACGGGTCCACCGACAACACTGCCGAGATCGCCGAAAGCCTCGGCGCCCACGTCGTCACCGAGCCGCGGCCGGGCTACGGCTCCGCGGTCCACGCAGGCCTACTTGCGGCCACGCACGACATGGTCGCGTTTATGGACGGTGACGGATCGTTTGACCCGGCAGCGCTGCTGCCCATGCTGCGAGAGGTCCAGGAGGGGCGAGCCGACATGGCAGTCGGTCGCCGTCGACCCAGCCGGCGCGGCGTGTGGCCATGGCATGCGCGCGCGGGTAACACCCTGATCGTGACGTGGCTGCGTCGCCGCATCGGTATGACGGCCCACGACATCGCGCCTATCCGAGTGTGCCGACGCCAGGCACTGCTGGACCTGAACGTGCTGGATAGGCGCTTCGGGTACCCCGTCGAGCTGTTACAGAAGGCGACGAACGCTCAGTGGCGCCTCACTGAGTTCGACGTGGCCTATGGGCCGCGAGCCAAGGGCACCAAGTCGAAGGTCTCGGGGTCTGTGACCGGCACCGTGCGCACCGCTCGAGATTTCTGGAAGGTGCTCGCGTGAAGGTGCTGGTGATGGCCAAAGCCCCAGTGCCCGGCTTGGCTAAGACGCGCCTTGCCGCCGTGGTGGGCGATGACGCAGCCGCAGAGCTCGCTGCGGCCGGGCTGTTAGACGCCATCGCGGCCTGCAACAACGCTGGCGCCGAGGGCGTGATCGCGCTGACTGGGGTGCTTGAGCACGCCAAGCGGGTCGATGAGATCCGAGCCGCCTTGGCTGGGTGGACTCTGCTGTGGCAACGGGGCGAGGGCTTTGATGAGCGGCTCGCCAATGCCCACCTCGACGCAGGCTCTGGTCCCTTGCTGCAGATCGGCATGGACACTCCGCAGGTCACACCGCAGATCTTGGCGCAGGCTGCGACCGCGCTCGATGATCACGACGCTGTGCTCGGCCCGGCCGAGGACGGCGGCTGGTGGGTGCTAGGTCGTCACGAGCCGGAGGCAGCGACCGCGCTCATCGGCGTGCCGATGTCTACGTCTCGCACCTGTGCTGAGACCGAGCACGCGCTCACGGCGCGCGGCTTGCGGGTCGGCATCGTGCAGACACTTCGCGACGTGGACACTGTTACTGATGCCGACGCGGTCGCTACGGCATACCCGGACACTCATTTTGCCCGGGTCTGGGCTGAAACAGGGGTCACCACATGACACAGACTTCATTTAGAGACCTCTTTGCCCGCGCGCTGCAGGGTGATCCGTGCCGTGTCGTCGGGCTGGAAGACAACCCGTACTACCTGCCGGTCCACGACTGGACCAGGGAGGCTGACGACCCCGACATGGCGCTGCTGGATCTGTGCCTTGGGTCGACCATCGACATCGGATGCGGTCCTGGCCGTCTGACCTGTGCGCTGGCTGCCCGGGGCGGAGCCGTACTCGGCATCGACATCGTCTCTGAAGCCGTCCAGCAGACCAGGTCGCGAGGGGGTACGGCGTTGGTGCGGGACGTGTTTACCAGCCTGCCCGGGGAGGGCCGGTGGGACACCGCGCTGTTGGCCGATGGCAACATCGGTATCGGCGGAGACCCGGTGGCACTGCTGGATCGGTCGCGGCAGTTGCTGGCACGCGATGGGCGGATCGTCGTTGAAGTCAGGGGACCCGGAGTCATGATGAAGACCATGTGGGCCTCGCTTGAACTCGATGACGCGACGAGTAAGCCGTTCCGCTGGTCGATCGTCGGAGTCGACGACATCGATGAGGTGGCTGCTCGTGCCGGTCTCGTGGTGACCGCGAAGGATCCCATCGGCCTTCGCTGGGCCGTGGTCCTGGAGGGCCCTCAATGAATCGGTGCGTCCTCGTTTCGTAAGGTCCGACCTCGGCGGGCGCTGGTTATAGTCATCTGGAGAGCCGACTCAGCCGGCAGTCCACCCGGAGGAATCCCCTCCATCGTCCGTTTGAGCCCGAGGAGACATGAAACCTCCTGTACCCACCCCAGCGCACTTCACATCACGGCTGCGCAGTCCGTATGTGGCAGCACGAGTCGGGGTGTGGCTCGGCGTCAGTTTCCTGGTGTGCTTCGTCACCGGGCTGATCAGCCACTACGCGCAAGAGGTCGGCCAGCCAATCCCGTTTCCGACGAACCCGTCGTGGGGCTACCGGTTGAACCAAGGTCTGCACGTGGCCAGCGGCACTGCCGCCATCCCGTTGTTGTTGATCAAATTGTGGACCGTCTACCCGAAGTTGTTCGAGGGTTTCCCCTCGGCGATGCCCGCCGCATGGTCGTTGTCGGTCTGGAGCGAGCCTCCATTGCCGTGCTCGTCGCCGCTGGCATCTTCGAACTGACGACGGGACTGCTCAACAGCACGCAGTGGTATCCGTGGAGTTTCTCCTTCCGCAGCACCCACTACGCCTTGGCCTGGATCGCCATCGGCGCGTTGCTGGTGCACATCGCCGTCAAGTTGCCGATCATCCGAGACGTCTTGCTCGGTGATGTCGATGACGATGAACACGATCGGCCCACCGCTGTCGAAGAGGGCGCCCTGTCCCGCCGCGGTCTGCTTCGCACCACCTGGGTAGCTGCCGGCATCGCCGTGGTGGCGACGGCTGGCGCCACCGTGCCGCTGCTGCGGAAGATCTCGGTGTTCGGCGTGCGCTCCGGCGAGGGGCCGCAAGGCGTCCCGATCAACAAGTCGGCGAAAGCGGCGCGGATCACCGATGCCATGGTGGGGAATGACTACCGATTGACCGTGGTGGCCGGTGACGTCGAGATGGCGTTCAGCCGCGAGGATCTGCTTGGTATGCCGCAGCGCACCGAAACTTTGCCGATCGCCTGCGTGGAGGGGTGGAGCGCGAGCGGCGACTGGGTTGGGGTGCGACTGCGCGACCTGCTGGATACAGTCGATGCCCCAGCCGGCTCCGAGGTCGTTGCTCGCTCGTTGCAACCCTCTGGGCCGTTCCGAGTGACGACGTTGCAGTCCAACTTCGCAGATGACGATCGCACCCTCGTGGCGCTGGCGCTCAATGGTGAGGACCTCGACATCGATCATGGCTTCCCGTGCCGGTTGATTGCGCCGAACCGTCCAGGGGTGCTGCAGACGAAGTGGCTTGATCGGCTGGAGGTGAAGGCATGAGTGGTGTGAAAGTGACCGGCATTGCTGGCGTGCGCTATGCCGTCGGCGGTCTGGGAGTAGGGGTGGGCCTGTGGGGCGCGTGGCTGATCTTTGGCAGCGCTGACTTCGGCGACCTGCTCAACCTCGCGATCTGGATGGGCGGTGGGGTCATCGCCAACGATGGTCTGATCGCGGTGATCTGCCTGGTGGCCGGGGCGGTAACGATGCGCGTGCTCCCGAAGCGGGCGCGGGGCCTAGCCGCAGTGGGGTTCGTGATCCTGGGCACGATCTCGGTGGTGGCCATTCCCTTCCTTGGCCGCTTCGGTGCGCGCGAAGACAATCCAACGTTGCTGGATCGTGACTACGTCGGTGCGTATCTCGTTCTGGTCGTTGTCGTGGTGGTCCTGCTGACCGTGATCGCGATGTATCGGGTCGGCCGGACCGGACCGGACGGCATCAGCCCAGCCGGCCCTGGTGAATAAGAACTCAGGACTGCAGAGCGTGACACCAGGTTTCCTCACCGAGGGCATACCTCATTGGGGTCACCCTCATACCTGCGCAGCAGCAACCCTGACCGGTGTCGCCCAGTCCTGAACCCTGCGTGTGATGGGGGCGCAGCACCGCGACGAGGCTTTTACCGATGCCAGGGCCCGTCCTAACTCACCCGATCACCGCGCCCGGCGTGTCACCCCGCCCCACCGCAACTGGGTAGAGCCGGTTTGACAGAAGCGCTATGTGCGACCGCGTGTAACCCCACTAGCCACAGCCACGCCGGGGGACTTGCCACCTGAAGAGTTTGCGAGTGAGGACTCGTCAGGCTCTGTCTTCAGGCAGCATGTCCGGTCGCCGACGGCGGATCGTTCGGATGAGGTCACGCTGGTGCTGAGCGTCCCACGTCACGGCGCCGTTGCGAATCTGGGATTCCGCGTCCGAAGTGACCGCCAGGACATGCTTGATGGAGGAGTTCACCGCAGCAGCAGGCAGACCGATCTCGGCGCCAAAGGCGCTGAAAGCCTTGCGAGTCAGCCCACTGCGACGGCCGCCGATCGACATAGCCATCGTGGTGTCGCCATAGGGGACCGTGGACGGTATGTCGTAGATCGGTGCCACGGACCACTCGCCGAAACGTTGGATCACCGAGATGTTCTTGGCATGCAGATCACCGTTGCCGGTCAGCCAGGCAAAGAGCATTTGGATGAAGACTGCGCGGAGGGCGACAGGGCGCGCCCCGCATACTTGCCCCATGGCGTTCGCGACCTTTTCGGAGGTCACGTTGTACTTATCGGCCGGATAGATACCTAAGAGTTGGGCTGCGTCTTCGACGGCGATCCGCCGCAAGGCCCCCAAGGAATCGGCTTCACGGTCGAAGCGTGTGATGAGCAGGGCCACCCGTCCATTTCGGTCGTAGACCTTGTCGGCCCCGGCGGCTGGAATCTTCAGGCGACTCCGGGCGAGGTTCAAAAAGAAGGCTTCGTTGTCGACCACATGCGGACATCTAGGCACGTCGAACTTCAACAGATGCCCCCGGCCATGGTGCGCCAAGGGGATTGCCAAGGTCTGGCCGGAGGTCTTTTCCTGGGCACCGGCCAGGGCGGCCGGATCGTCAACACCCGCTTTCTCCAGCAGTTCCGCGAAGTCCAAATCAGCAAAAAGAACCGGAGGTGGCAACGACATCCCCTGATGTGTCACTTGGGGTCATGCCGTGCGGGAGCACCTGAATATTGCCGACCGTATCTGCCCCCAACCGCACGAGGAGCGAAAGGTCATCGTCCGCACTGGGTCTTGATGGCGCGGCGCAGCGCGGTGAGGCGCCGACCCTCGGGAAGCAGGTTGGCGAAGAAGGGAGGCACTGCGCCCCCGCTGGTGATGGTTGATTCAGGTTGCAGTGGCAGGGAACACGCGATAGGGGTAGCGCTAGAGGAGAGGAAGTCGGGCAGGTAGCGAAATTCGACGCCAGCGAAACTTCGAGTCTAAGTGGCGGATCGGATCCCGTCGCGGAAGACATCTGTGGTGACCACAGCGCGGGGGTCGTCTCGATTCATGTCTGCCGTGCAGTGATCTCGAGCTGCAGGCCCAGAGCGTCCAGCAGTGCTTCGAGTTTATCGAGCTGCATGCTGGATTTGCCCGATTCGACCTCCCGGACAAAGCGCTCGGAAACGCCAGACAACTCGGCGGTCTCTCCTTGGCTTAGCCCCAGGAGTTTGCGTCGCTGTTTCATCAGTTCAGGCAGTCTTTCCACTTTTGGCACCTCCTGTCAGCCTACTAATAGGCACGCTCGTGCCTGCGCCCCGCAGGCACGCTCGTGCCTGCGCCCCGCGATTCCTAGCGTCCACGGTTCAGAACCGGCAAGTACTTGCCGGTTCATCGTTGCCGGCCGCGTCTGTTCGGCACGTCCCATACGAGCGCATTGCCTACGTCGAAATCCTGGACCGTGATCCCTTGGATTGATGCCGCCGGGGACTCACGTAGGTTGTCTGGCGTGTCAGCGGGCTGAGTCGCGGACGATGGTGCCCCCTGCAATGCCAGCCCCAGGGCCGAGCTCGATGACCCAGTCGGCAGTGGCCAAGGCAACCGGGTCGTGCTCCACTAGCACCACCGTGTGCCCGTTGTCGGTCAGGGTATGCAGCTGCTTCAGCAACCGGTGCACATCGGCTGGGTGCAACCCAGAGGTTGGCTCGTCGAGCAGATAGAGGGTGGGCTGGCGTCGCTCGGTTTGCAACTCGGTCGCCAGTTTGATCCGTTGGGCTTCACCGCCGGACAACTCGGTGGCAGGTTGGCCCAGCCGCAGATAGCCCAGCCCTAACGTCGCCAGAGCCCCGAGCGCCCGGCCCACGGGAGGCTCGTCGACAAACATCGGGAGCGCTTCATCGACGGTCCACGACAGCACATCGGCGATGGTGTGGCCATCCCAGGTCACCTGCAGGGTTTCCTCGTCGTACCGCGAGCCGTGACAGGTCGGGCAGGTCGAATAGGTCCCTGGCAAGAACAGCAACTCCACCGCGACGGACCCCTCGCCTTGGCAGGTCGCGCAGCGCCCGGCAGCGACGTTGAAGCTGAACCGCCCGGCCCGGTAGCCACGTTCCCGGGCCAGCGGAGTCCGCGCAAACAGAGTGCGGACATGGTCGAACAACCCGGTGTATGTCGCCAGGTTGGAGCGGGGGGTCCGGCCAATCGGCTTTTGGGTGATCCGCACCAATCGTGAGGGCACGGTGGCACCGGTCGCGGTCACCGAGCCAAACGAGAGGTCAGGCCCGTCGGTTCTGGTGGCTGCCTCCTCGGTGTCTTCTCGGTCGTCGGTGTCGGCATCCGGTTGGTCTTCCACGCGGGCTAGATCGTGGCCGACGGCGTCATGAAGGACATCCAGGACCGTGGTCTTTCCCGATCCGGAGACACCGGTGATGACCGTCACCACGCCCAGTGGCACCCGCACATCGAGGCCAGAGACCGTATGCCGAGTGATGGCTTCGACGAGCAATTCGCCCTTGGGTGAGCGCGCCGATGAGTCGGCGGGTCGCACGTCTGTGGTGTGCACATGCTCGAACTGGTAGCGGGCGGTCACCGACTTCTCCACCGCGGCGAGCCCGTCGAGAGGACCGGAAAACAACACCTCGCCGCCTTGAAATCCAGCGCCCGGGCCGACGTCCACGACCCAATCACAGGCGGCGACGACCGCCATATCGTGCTCCACGACCAGGACCGTGTTGCCGGCCTCGACCAATCCGCGCAATGCCCGCAGCAGGGCTTCGGTGTCTCGCGGATGCAGACCGGCTGACGGCTCGTCAAGAACGTAGACCACGCCGAACAGCCCGGAGCGAACGGACGTGGCCACTCGGAGGCGCTGCAACTCACCGGTAGACACCGACGTGCTCGAGCGGGCCAGGTCGAGATGGCCGATGCCGAGGTCGATGATGACCTGCAGGTGACTGCTCAGGTCGTCCAGCAGCAACCGCTCGGCCTCAGCCACAGCCGAGTCACGGTTGCCCGCAGCACGAGCCGAGAGCTCACTCAGGCGGTGCTGCATCAGCGGCAGCAACTCATGGATCGGTCGAAGCGTGGCGTCGTCGATGGCCATGCCCTGCCAGGTCACCGACAGGGCATCCAGCCCGATCCGCCGTCCGTGGCAGACCTGGCAGGGTGAGCTGAGGACATACCTCAACGCCCGTTCGCGCTGACTGGCGCTCTTGGTTTCGGACAGGGTGCGCATCAGGTATCGCTCGGCGCTGACGAACCGGCCCTCATACGGTCGATGGACCCGGCCGGCCGCGCGTTCAGGTACCACCGTGACCACCGGAGTGGTATTGCTGAACAGGATGAAGTCGCGTGCCGGAGCGGGCAGATCACACCACGGCCGGTGTATGTCGTAGCCCAGGGTGGTCACGATGTCGCGGTAGTTCTTGCCCTGCCAGGCGCCGGGCCACGCGGCGATGGCCCCTTCGGCTATGGACAGTGAGGCATCCGGCACCATCGACCCCTCAGTGGGACGGTGCACGACGCCGAGGCCGGAACATTCCGGGCAGGCGCCGACTGCGGTGTTGGGGGAGAAGTGGTCGGAATCCATCGCAGCGACGCCGCTTGGGTAGTCGCCGCATCGGGACCACAGCATTCGCAGCGTGTTGCCGGTGGTCGTGATGGTGCCGACTGTCGAACGACTCGTCCGGCTGCCCCGGCTCTGCTCGAGCGCCACGGTCGGCGGCAATCCGGTGATGTCGCGCACCCGGGGGTCCAGCGCGGTGTGGATCAGCCGCCGAGCAAACGGGGCGACCGAGTCGAAATAGCGGCGTTGTGCCTCACCGTGGATGGTGCCGAACGCGAGCGAGGACTTGCCGGAGCCGGAGATCCCGGTGAAGGCGACCAGTCGATTGCGCGGCAAGGTGACATCGACATTGCGCAGATTGTGCAGCCTGGCGCCACGGACGGTGATGACATCGGTGGGCTCTCGGTTCGATGCCATCGCCACACCCTATGGTCCAAGGGTCAGGGGCTATGGGCATGCAACACCATCAGGTCCATGATGAGGGCATGAGTGAGCTCCGTGTCATCGCGACCATCCCCACCCAACCCGAAGCCGTCGAGGCTGTCCGAGCCGCATTGCAGGACCTGATGGCGGCCACCACGGCCGAAGAGGGCTGCATTTCCTACGATCTCTTCGAGTCGGGGGCGGTCGCGGGCACCTTTGTGACGCTCGAGAGTTGGCGCAGCCAGGATGACCATAATGCCCACCTCCAGAGCGAGCATGTGGCTGCGGCGTTCGCCGCCGCTGGCCCGCTGTTGGCCGGTGAGGTCGCCATCCATCCGTTGAAGCCCGTCACATAGTCGGCCAAGCCACCCAGGCCGCACTCCACACCGCAACTCCGCCAGACCCCACAACGGACCCGCGATCAGGGCGACCCAGCCGAGCGGCGGCGCCCAGAGGCTGCCTACCACAAAGGCAAGCAGGACCGGAATCCAGACGAGGGCCAAGTACCGGCCGAGTTGCTCGATGCTGCGGCAGGGGCCACAGTCTGATGGCATGAATACCTCCATCACGACTGTGGTCTTCGACGTCAACGAAACGCTGTCCGATCTGAGTCCGCTAGGGGAGCGTTTCACCGACGTCGGCGCCCCGGTCGAACTGGCGCCCTTGTGGTTTGCCTCGGTGCTCCGTGATGGTTTCGCGCTCGCCGCGACCGGAGAGATGCGGGAGTTCGCCGCCATCGGGAAGAGCCTGCTGCGGTCGTTG
>JBBSNC010000078.1:0-11058 GCA_038232855.1 Actinomycetales bacterium | reverse complement strand
AGGGCTCACACCCCATCACTCCCGTGATGTTCCCTGGCGAGGACGGTGCCCGGTTAGCCGCTCAGATCGCCGATGCGATGTTGGCGCGCGGTGTGTACGTCATTGCGTTCAGCTTTCCGGTGGTGCCCAAGGGCAAGGCCCGCATCCGGGTGCAGCTCTCGGCAGCGCACAGCGAGGACGACGTGCGGGCATGCGTGGCGGCCTTCGTAGCCTCCCGCGACGAGGTCGGCTGACGCGATGACCGGTGTGCGCGGCGATGCGCGCGGATACCGCGTCATTGCCGCGCACATCGGTCACCGCGTACTAGAGCCAGCCGGACTTGCGAAAGGCTCGATAGAGTCCTGCGCAGATCACTGCCATGACGGCCAGGGAAATGAAGAACCCACCCGGCAGGTCCAGCACGCTCATGTGGGTGAAGTTCATCCCGAAGATGCCGGCTAGCAGCGTCGGCACGGCAGCGATGGCCACCCAGGCGCTGATCTTGCGCATGTCGTCGTTCTGTTGCACTCCGACTTGGGCCAGGTGGGCGCTGAGCACGTCGGTGAGCAGCCCATCATAGGTGTCGATGTGCTCGACCACGTGGGTCAAGTGGTCGCCGACATCGCGCAGCAGTAGACGCATCTCTTCTGAATCGATCGGGCTGCGATCGGCATACAGCCCGGTCAGTGAGTCCATGAGCGGTTGCGCTGCCCGACGAAACTCCAGGACCTCGCGCTTGAGGAGATAGATCGTCGATGAACTCGCTGGCGTGTTGTCACCGAATACAGCGGCCTCTATCTCGTCCAGATCCCGCTGCACCTCAGTGTCGATGTCTCGGTACGTATCCACGATGTTGTCCAACACTGCATAAAACACGGCGTTTGGCCCATGCTCGGCCAGGAGCTCGACGTCACTTTCCACGCGCTGACGCACCCCCGTCAGCGGCGCGCCCTCCCCGGAGCGCACGGTCACGACGAAGCGTTCGCCGACAAAGATCATGATTTCGCCGGTTTCGATGTCGGAGGTCTGCTCTACATACCGCAGCGTGCGCAGGACGGCGAAGTGCGTTTGGTCGTATTCCTCGATCTTGACCCGTTGCTTGCCATTGATGGCGTCAGCGACGGCCAAGGGGTGCAGGTCTAACGCCACATTGACCCGCTCAAACTCCTCCGGAGTCGGGTCTTTGAGACCGATCCACAAGAACCCATCGCGCTTCTCGCGCAGGTCCTTGAGGTCGTCGTTGAGGTCCGTGCAGGACGAGCGTTTGCCGTGCCGATAGACGGCCTGGTCAACGATCACGCCAGTCAACCCTGACAGCGGCAGTCGCGCAGATCGATGGCGTCAGCGCTTGTGGAAGATGCGACGCGCGGTGCCCAATAGAAGGGCTACACCGGAGACGCTACCGAGGGCTCCAGCCAGTCGCTCCAGTCGTGGCTCGCCGTCGGCGTCGAAGGCAACCTCGTTGGCCTTCGCCTTGAGTTTGTCCACCTGTCGCCGCTTGAGCTCGCTCGGGCTGGCCCGGAACGTCAGTTCATCGACCGTGCGGGCGAGTCGGTCGCGGGTCGCCGAGAGGTCAGCTTCGATCTCGTTCTCGGAGCGCGGCTTCTGCTTGTCGGCCATCTGTTGTCCTTCTCGTCATGGGTGAATCTCAGTTTGAGACAGCATGTGCAATGAGGTCGTGACCATGCAGGCTCCTCGCCTGAGACGATAACGCAGAACTACCCCCGACGAACTATGGAGGCAGCAGATGTCCGCAAAGTCATCATGTACTTCTACCCGGCCGCGATGACGCCAGGCTGCACCACACAGGCCTGCGACTTTCGAGAGAATCTGGCACGGTTGACTGCGCAGGGGTATGCGGTCGTCGGGCTATCGCCCGATGCTCCCGCCAAATTGGCTCAGTTCGCACGCAGCGAGACATTGAGCTTCCCATTGTTGTCCGACCCCGAAAAGACTGTGCTGACGGCACACGGTGCCTACGGCGAAAAGAACCTCTATGGCAAGACGGTGACCGGCGTGATCCGCTCGACCGTGGTCCTCGATGAGCAACACCACGTCGTCCTGGCCAAGCACAACGTGAAAGCACCGGGCCATGTGGCGATGCTGTCAAAGGCGCTGGGGATTACGCCGGCCTCACCTGCTCCAACGGATCCCGGTCCCCGCGGAACTTCTTTACGCTGTAGACCAGTAAGCCCAACGCAATAAGCCCCGAAGCGAGGATGCTGACCCCAGCCCAGAGGCCCCCAAAGAGCCACCAGCGCTCGTTCAACGGCCAGAAACTGGGCGGTGGCGGGGACATGATGTAGGTCGTGCCAACAGCAACGACCGTCATCCCCCCGAGGGCGCTCATCACGATGCGCGGCCACGTCTTCACACCCTCTTTGGCGCCGCGATAGGCCTGTCGCCGGACAGGGGCCAATTTACGCTCTGCCCAGGGGTTGTTCTGCGCCAGCAGGACGAGCCCGGTGACCACGATCAGGGTGCCTGGGCCAGGCAACGGCATGAGGATGACACCGACGGCCAGCAACGTCCACCCGATGATGTCGTAGCCAATCCGGCGCAACCACTGCCTGATGCGTGAACCCACTGAGACAGCATGCCAACAAAAGGTGAGAGTTCCATCATCCCAAGGGGTATTTCTCTCGTGCCACCGCGAGCGTGGAAACCGCATATCATCATCGGCACGCGCTCGTGGTGGAATTGGCAGACACGCAGGATTTAGGTTCCTGTGCCTTCGGGTGTGCGGGTTCAAGTCCCGCCGAGCGCACGTGGCCCCTCGCGATCCCACAGGTTACCCCTGGCCGACAACCTTGCAGCACGGGGCGATCGGGCCGTTCGGCTTCGTTGCTGCCTCATTGGCCGACGAACAGTCGGGGCGGACTCCGGTGCTCGCCGTGGGATCGAATGCCTCGCCGCAGGTGCTGTTCGACAAGATGGGATCGGTGCTCGAGGGGCCTGCGGAGCTGCGCAGCGTTATCATCGAGATCCACCCTGTGCAGTGCCTGCGTGTCGGCCATTCTGGCCACGTCAGCATCGGCGGCTACGTGGCCGCCGCCCCCTACCGCTGTGATGATGCTCAGCAATCGACATACTCCGTGGGCTGGTTCACCCCCGAGCAACTGGCGACCCTTGACGCCACCGAGCCGAACTACGACCGCCGCCCCCTGCCGGAGGAGCTGGCGCCGGTGGCAGGTGCGCAGGTATACGTCTCCAAGCACTCGGTGCTCGGAGACAACGGCGTCGCGCTGCCGTTACGCAGCCAGCCCGAAGTCCATGCCTGGCTGCGCGAACGGCTCACCTGCCTGGCCAACAGCGCCGACCAACGGCAGTGGTATGCCGACCCCGAACTGCGGGAGAAGGTCCGGCGGGAACTGCAGCAACGAAACCTCATCGTGCCCTGCGGCTTGAACTAGAGGAGGCGCAACCCCGTTGCCGAGACGCCCGGGCGCAGCACCTGCCAGCCCCGGCCCCACGCTCGGACCTCGGCTACCAAACCTTCGACCATTGAGGTTTGCGTCAGGACCAGTACCGAAGGCCCTGCGCCGGAGACCACGGCAGCCAAGCCGAGCCCACGCAAGGTGTCCACCGCTGCCATCGTCTCGGGATAGGTGCGACGGCGCTGCTCTTGATGCAACCAGTCACCTGTGGCATCGAAGAGCAGGCTGGGGTCCCGTGTGAGTGCATGCGTGAGCAGAGCGGCACTTCCGGCTTGGCGCACGGCATCACCGAAGGGCACCTCACGCGGCAAAGCGGCCCGTGCAGTGGCTGTCGCCAGGCGATCGCTGCGCGGCACCAGCACCACCGGTTCGATGTCGCGATGGACGTCCATCCTCGCGGTGCGCACGACCTCTGCTGACGGCATCCACGACACTGTCAGTCCGCCATACACGCTGGCCGAGGAGTTGTCGGGGTGACCTTCCCACAGGCCGGCCCGGGTGTTGATGACTGCGAGATCGGCCTCGCTCAGCACCGGGTCCGTCCCGGCGAGGCAGTGGGCTAGCGCAAATCCCAGACCGAGGCCACCGACCAGGGCGCTGGCCGAGGAGCCCATCCCGGCCGACATCGGGATGGTGTTGTGGCACTCGATGACCAGCCCTCGAGCGCCAGCCGCAAGCTCTCTCAACCATGGGGCGCCATTGACAGCCAAGCCCTCGCGCATTGCTCGAGCCACGAGGTGCGAGGCGTCCCGCGGTAGCTGAGCTGCCCCCTCCCCGTGCAACTGCACCTTGAGTCCAGGGGTGTCGCTGAGGGTGGCGGCGTATTCGTCGTAGCAACCCAGGCCGATCCCCACGGCATCGAAACCTGGCCCGCAGTTGGCCGTGCTGGCTGACACCTGGACTGCCACCGACAGCGCCCGTGGCAGGTGCGAGCTCATCTGCGCCTGCCCGGGTTCAATCCTGCATCCCCAGCGCTGTGGCGGCGCTGTAGGCATCCACCGAAATCCTGGTTGGTTCGACATCGGAGCCGTCGGCCATCTTCAACGCCCAGTGTGGGTCTTTGAGGCCGTGCCCGGTCACCGTGCAGACGATCCTCGCCCCCATGGGCACGCGGCCCGCCTGCGACATTTTGAGCAGCCCGGCGACCGAGGCGGCGGAGGCAGGCTCGACGAAGATGCCCTCCCGGCAGGACAGCAATCGGTGCGCAGCCAGGATTTCCTGATCAGTCACCGCCTCGATGACTCCGCCGGACTCATCCCGCGCATCCAGTGCCTGCTGCCAGGAAGCGGGGTTGCCGATCCGGATAGCGGTCGCCAACGTGTCCGGATTGTCGACCGGGTGCCCGAGCACAATGGGGGCCGCTCCCTCTGCTTGGAAGCCCCACATTGCAGGCGTGTGGGTGGCTGGACCGAACTGAGGACTGTTGGCGGTGTATTCGCCGTAGCCCCTCCAATAGGCCGTGATGTTGCCAGCATTGCCAACAGGCAGGCAGTGGATGTCCGGTGCATCGCCGAGCTCGTCAACGATCTCGAATGCGGCCGTCTTCTGCCCTTCGATCCGGGCCGGGTTGACCGAGTTCACCAACTCGATCGGATAGCTGTCGGCGAGTTTGCGGGCCACCGTCAAGCAGTCGTCGAAGTTGCCGTCGACCTGAAGCAGCGTCGCTCCGTGCGCGATCGCCTGAGACAGTTTGCCCATTGCGATCTTGCCGTCGGGCACCAGCACTCCACAGGTCATCCCGGCCTTGGTGGCGTAGGCAGCGGCCGAGGCACTCGTATTGCCCGTCGAGGCACAGATGACGGCCTTGGCGCCCTTGGCCGCGGCCGCCGAGATCGCTGCAGTCATCCCCCGATCCTTGAACGACCCCGTCGGGTTGAGGCCCTCGTACTTGATCCGCACATCTGCGCCCACCAACTGGGAGATGTGCTCCGCGGTGATGAGCGGGGTGCCACCCTCGCGCAACGTAATCACCGTGCCGGTGACGGAGTCCGGCAGACGGTCGGCGTACTCGCGGATGACGCCGCGCCACTGATGAGCCATGAGTTCCTTTAAGTATGCCGGTCAGGTGGCTGCCGGGAGGAGGCGCACGAGGTCTTGCGCCAGTGCGCGAAAGGCAGCTCCGCGGTGGGAGATGGCGTGCTTTTCCGATGCTGAGTATTGGGCCAACGTGCGCCCATCCGCAAGGACCAACAGCGGATCGTAGCCAAATCCGTTGGTGCCCACCGGGCGGTGCCCCAGTCTGCCGCGCACCTTCCCCTCGCGGACCACCTCGGTGCCATCGGGCAATACCAAAGCCGCTGCACAGACGAAGCCTGCACCCCGGTGCTCATTCGGGACGTCGGCGAGTTGCGCCAGCAGCAGATCGTTGTTGGATCGGTCCTTCAGCCTGCCGTTCACTGCCGACCAGCGGGCGCTGAAAACGCCTGGGCTGCCGCCGAGCACGTCGACCGTGAGACCGGAGTCGTCGGCAAGTGCGGGTCGGCCAGTGACAGCAACAGCCGCACGGGCTTTGAGCAGGGCATTCGCCGCGAAGGTGACCCCTGATTCAACGACATCGTCGGCCTGAGGGTAGTCCTCGATCCCGATGAGATCGAGACCGGTCTCACCCAGCGCGTCGGCCAAGATGTCTCGCAGTTCGCCGACCTTGTGCTGGTTGCGGGTGGCCAACACGACGCTTCGCTCGGTTGAACTCATGGGTTCGAGCCGCCGCGCGTGCCTGTGAGCGCTGCCTGTTGGGCCTTGGCCAGGTCGGCGCACCCGGCCACGGCAAGATCGAGTAGGTGGTTGAGTAAGTCGCGGTCGAACGGCACACCCTCCGCCGTGCCCTGCACCTCGATAAACGTGCCCTCACCGGTGAGCACGACGTTCATATCAGTGTCGGCGGTGGAGTCTTCGGGATAGTCCAGGTCGAGCACGGGGCGGCCCTGCACGACCCCGACACTGACGGCCGAGACCGAGCCGGTGATGGGCGTGGCCTTCTTCGCGACGAACCCCAATTCGCGGGCCGCTTCGACCGCGTCGACCAAGGCCACGTAGACCCCCGTGATGGCAGCAGTGCGGGTGCCCCCGTCGGCCTGAAGCACGTCGCAGTCGAGTTGGATGGTGTTTTCACCCAGTGCCGACAGGTCGACCACCGAGCGCAGGCTGCGCCCAATCAGACGAGAGATCTCATGGGTGCGGCCGCCGATGCGTCCCTTCACGGACTCGCGATCGCTGCGGGTATGAGTGGATCGCGGCAACATGGCGTACTCGGCCGTCGTCCACCCCTTGCCGCTGCCCTTGCGCCAGCGGGGAACGCCATTGGTCAGCGACGCCGCGCAGAGCACCCTGGTCTTGCCGAACTCGACCAACACGCTGCCCTCGGCGTGGTCCAGCCAGTTGCGGGTGATCCGCACCTCGCGGAGTTGGTCGGGCGTGCGTCCATCGTGGCGAAGCTCGGGGGATTGCGTCATCGCACCAGGCTAACCGCGCGCGCCTTACTGCCGGACCAGCCCGCATACCAAGTGCCGCACGCTGGTGCTGCCTTCTAGGTGCCTAGGCGACCGAGACGTCGATGGTGTGCCAGCCGGTGGCGCCGTTCGGAGCGGGGGGCGCCTGTTGCTCCGTCTGGGTTTCACCGTCCTTATTGCTGGCGCGCACTGCGATGGTGTGCTTGCCGGATGGCGCGTCCCAGTCCAGCCGCCACTGACGCCAGGTGTCCACGTTCACTTCTCCGGATAGTTCGGCCTCTTGCCAGTCACCATCGTCAACACGCACTTCCACGCGTTTGATGCCGGTGTGCTGATCCCAGGCGACGCCAGCGATCACCGAGGTTCCGGCCTGCACGCTGCCCCCGGCAGTGGGCACGTCGATCCGCGACTGCACCTTGATCGGGCCCAGCGCATCCCACCCGCGCGGTGTCCAATAGCCCTGGTCTGCATCGAACCGAGTGACCTTCAGATCGACCACCCACTTGGTCGCCGAGACGTAGCCATACAGCCCGGGCACCACCATCCGCACCGGGAAGCCATGCTGCGCTGGGAGCGGTTCGCCGTTCATCAACACGGCCAGCACGGAGTCCCGGTCATCGGTCAGCGCTTCCAGCGGGGTGCCTGCGGTGAAACCATCGGAGCTGGTCGACAACACCATGTCTGCCTGCGCCGAGACCCTGGCACGAGCAAGCAACTCCCGGATCGGCCACCCGGTCCAGACGGCGTTGCCGATCAGGCTGCCCCCGACCGTGTTGGACACGCAGCACAGGGTGACTGCGGTGTCGATCAAGTCTTCGCCAAGCAGTTCCTCGTAGGTCATCTCGATCTCTTCGTCGACCATCCCGTGCACTCGGATTGACCACGAATCGGGGCTGATCTGGGGCACCGAAAGCGCCGTGTCGATTCGGTAGAAGTTGTCGTTCGGTGTGATGTATGGCGACAGTCCGGCGATCTCGAAGTCTGCATCGGCAGGGATGGACAAAGTCGTGTGGTTGGCCGCAAAGCCCTCAGCGACTCGCTGGCGGGCCACCCTCACCGCCTCCTGAGCACTGCCCATCGTGCGACCTACATACATCCCCGCAGCCCCTAGGGCGGTGAGCCCACTCCCCCATGCCAACACCGAGCGCCGCTTCGGCCTAGCTCCCTGCGCAGAGACATCGCCTGCCTCGCCATCGGCAGCAGCCCCCTGGGTTCGGCCGGTCACGCCGTCGGCGAGCCAGGTGAGCACGCCCAGACCCGCCAACGTGCCCACGATGGTCGGCACGGTGTCGCCAGCGGCGCTGCCCGGCCGAGTCAGCACAGCCAGGCTGCCGATGATCCCGATGAGGGCGTACAGCCCCAGACCAAGCGGCCTGTTTCGGGTGGCAAGCACGCCGACTGCAGCACATGCCAGCAACAAGGTGAGGCCCATCCCGACAAAGAGGGCGATCTTGTCGTTCGTGCCAAAGGTCGCCACCGCGAAGTCCTTGAGCCAGCTGGGGGTGCGGTCCACGAAGGCACCGCCGACGGCCAGCAACGGCGATGGCGTGCCTGCGGCGGCGTCGCTGCGCACCATCAGTACAGCAACGATCTCAGCCAAGCCAAGGGTGATGGCGCCAGCCGCAATGCCACACAGCGGGGCGGTGAAACGTGAGGACATAGTGCTCATTCTCGCAAGGACCGTCTGTGTTTCTCCTGACAGAACGGTGACGGCACCAAGACTAGGGGTGGCTCACAGATGGACGACCTGGTCGGCGGTGGCGACCTCGACGGTGCCGGGCCACACCTGCGCGGCCTGCTGACGGCATACCTCGGGGTCGTTCCATGGAGGGATGTGGGTGAGCATGAGCCGCTGCACACCGCCAGCGGCCACGGCGGCCTCAGCGGCCCGCATGCCCGTCAGGTGCACGCCGCGGGCAGTGTCGCGGCCTTCGACGAAGGCAGTGTCGGCCAGCACCAGATCCGCGCCCGCCATCAACGGCGACAGTGCTGGGCAACTGTCGGTGTCTCCGGTGTAGGCCAGAGTCGCCGCGCCAGCCTGCACCCGAAACCCGAACGAGGGCACTGGGTGGTTGACCGCATACGGCGTGATCGCGAACGGCCCGATCGTGACAGTTTCGGTCGAGCGCAACGTGTGGAATGCGTAGGTGTCTTGGACGTCGCTAGGGCCTTCTACGCCGTGCGCTCTGGCCATGCGCGGCGCCGCGCCCGCGGGGGCATAGACATCGAGCGGGCGGGGTGGAGGCTGGTCCGGGTGGTGAGTGCGCATCACGTGCAGCCCGGTGAGGTCGAGGCAGTGGTCGGGGTGCAAGTGCGACAAGGCGATTGCGTCGAGGCTCATCGGGTCGGTATGCCGTTGCAAGGCGCCGAGCGCACCGCTGCCAAGGTCGAGCAGCACCTGCCACCGACGCCCCTGCGACTCGGTGCTGAGCAGGTAGCAGCTCGCGGGGCTCTCCGGCCCCGGGAACGACCCGGAGCAACCGACGATGGTGAGATCCATTCCCGCGCCCACTACTCCTGCTCCTCGGGGCGGCCGACATAGGCGCGGGCGACATGCTCCACCTCGGGCCCGAGGAACCGGCGCGCTAGCGGGGTGAAGCCGTGCGGGTCGCCAGTGGTCAAGAACTGATGGCTTGGCTGCCCCTGACTGCCTGGTCGAAGCATCCCGGTGTCGGTCAGCACCCGGAACAAGTCGGCGGCAGTGGCCGCGGCCGAAGATACGAGCGCCACGCGGTCACCCAGCACATAGCTCAACGCGCTGGTCAGCAAGGGGTAGTGGGTGCAGCCGAGGATCAGCGTGTCAATGTCGGCCTCTTGCAGCGGCGCAAGATACTCGCGGGCAGTAGCGATGAGCTCCTCGCCGCTGGTAATGCCATCCTCCACGAACTCCACGAATCGCGGGCAGGGCTGGCTGAGTACCTGCACGTGCGGGGGCGCGGCGGCAAAGGCATCGAGGTAGGCACGGCTCTGGTGGGTCGCCGCGGTCGAGATGACAGCCACCCGCCCCGAATGGGTGACCGACATCGCGCGTCGCACGGCGGGTCGGATCACCTCCACGACCGGCACGTCGTAGCGCTCACGCGCATCTGCCAGCACGGCGGCCGAGGCCGAGTTGCAGGCGATGACCAAGGCCTTGACCCCGTGGTCGACCAATCGGTCCAAACATTGCAGGGCATTGGCCCGCACATCGGCGATCGGTTGAGGCCCGTATGGAGCCCGTGCGGTGTCACCGAGATAGAGCACCGACTCATTGGGTAGTTGGTCGAGGACTTCGCGAGCGACGGTCAATCCCCCAAAGCCCGAGTCGAAAATCCCAATCGGCGAATCGGTCACACCGCGAAGATTAGTCCTCTGGGGCGACACAGCCGACAATGCCGATGAAGGATTCACTGGGATGAGACTGTGTATCGACCGACAGAGGGACACATGAGCGAACCACGCGAGCCAGCCGTTGAGCCGGATAGCACCGACACCGAGACCGAACCTGCACAGCCGGCTGAACCACGCGTTGACACCACGGTCGACCGCAGCATGGTCATGGGAGCATGGCTCACCATGGCCGCGAGATGGTCTGGGCGGCTGATCCTTCTGGGCGTGGCTGTGGTGCTAGGCCTCTGGACGCTGTCTACGTTGTGGGCGGGTCTGCTGCCGGTGATCCTCGCGTTGATTCTGGCCGCGCTGCTGATGCCGCTGAAGCAGTGGTTGTTCAGGCACGGAATCGGTCACACGCTGTCGACGCTGATCACGCTGGTCTCGATGCTCGCTGTGGTTGTGGGTGCATTTGTGTTCATCGCTCCGGACGTGGCCCGCCAGCTGCAAAGCATCGGATCCACCGCCCAGGGTGGCATCAATCAACTCCAAGACTGGCTCGCCCGAGGCCCGCTAGCGTTGGGCAGCAACGAGGTCGACAACGCCTTGGAAAAGGCCACCACGTGGCTGAAGACTCGTAGCGGGGACATCGCCTCAGGGGCTTTCAGCGGCGTCTCGGCTGCTGGCTCCTTGCTCATCAATGTCATTCTGATCTTTGCCCTGACCTTCTTCTTCCTCAAGGACGGCCACCGTTTCTTGGCCTGGCAACGCTCCGTGGTGGGCAAAGGGGCCGGGCGCCACCTCACCGAGGTGTTGACCCGCAATTGGACGGTGCTGGGCGGGTTCATCCGCACGCAGGCCCTCGTCAGCGCGATCGATGCCGT
>JBBSNC010000077.1:0-11208 GCA_038232855.1 Actinomycetales bacterium | reverse complement strand
TGGCGACCAGCCGAAGGCCATCGCCGAGCTCGCGACCCGAGTGGGGAACGGGGACGAGGACATCGTCCTGATGGGTGCCACCGGGACAGGTAAGTCCGCCACGACCGCCTGGTTGATCGAAGCAGTGCAACGCCCCACCCTGGTCATGGCGCCCAACAAGACGCTGGCTGCTCAACTGGCCAATGAGTTTCGAGAATTATTGCCGCACAACGCTGTCGAGTACTTCGTTTCCTACTACGACTACTACCAGCCCGAGGCATATGTGCCGCAGTCAGACACTTACATCGAGAAGGATTCCTCGGTCAACGATGAGGTCGAGCGTCTGCGACACTCGGCGACGAACTCGCTGCTGACGAGGCGCGATGTGGTGGTTGTTGCTTCGGTCTCGTGCATCTACGGCCTCGGCACCCCGCAGGAGTATGTCGATCGGATGGTCCGATTGCGCGTCGGTGAGCAGATCAACCGAGACGAGTTGCTGCTGCGCTTCGTGCAGATGCAATACACCCGCAACGACATGGCCTTCACCCGCGGGACCTTCCGGGTGCGCGGGGATACCGTCGAAATCATCCCGCAATACGAAGAGTTGGCGGTGCGGGTCGAACTGTTCGGGGATGAGGTCGAGCGCATCTACACGCTGCACCCGTTGACCGGCGAGGTGGTGCGCGAGGAGCAGGAGATGTATGTCTTCCCTGCGTCGCACTATGTGGCCGGACCCGAGCGGATGGAGCGCGCCATCGGGGGGATCGAGTCCGAACTGGGTGAGCAACTCAAGCAGTTTGAGCGGGAAGGCAAGTTGTTGGAGGCGCAGCGGCTCCGGATGCGGACCACCTACGACATCGAGATGATGCGACAGGTGGGGTCGTGCGCCGGGATCGAAAACTACTCGCGGCACATCGACGGCCGTGATCGTGGATCGGCCCCCAACTGTTTGCTCGACTACTTCCCCGAGGACTTCATGCTCGTCATCGATGAGTCGCACGTCACGGTTCCGCAGATCGGTGCGATGTACGAGGGAGACATGTCGCGCAAGCGGACACTGGTGGAGCACGGCTTCCGGCTGCCCAGCGCCATGGACAATCGACCGTTGAAATGGGAGGAGTTCCTCGAGCGAATCGGTCAGACGGTGTATCTGTCGGCTACACCGGGGGACTACGAGGTCGCCAAGTCTGGCACCGTGGTCGAGCAGCTCATCCGGCCCACCGGTCTGATCGATCCTGAAATTGTGATGAAACCGACTCGAGGGCAGATCGATGATTTGCTGCATGAGATCAACCTGCGCAGCGAGGCGAACGAACGCGTGCTCGTCACCACGCTGACCAAGAAGATGGCCGAGGACCTGACGGACTACCTGCTGGACAGGGGCGTCCGGGTGCGATACCTGCACTCGGAGGTGGACACCTTGCGCCGGGTCGAACTGCTCCGCGAGTTGCGGCTGGGTGAATACGATGTATTGGTCGGGATCAACCTTCTGCGCGAGGGCCTTGACTTGCCGGAGGTCTCCTTGGTGAGCATCCTCGATGCCGACAAAGAGGGCTTCCTGCGATCCGCGCGATCACTGATTCAGACGATCGGGCGTGCTGCTCGAAACGTGTCCGGCCAAGTGCATATGTATGCCGACAAGATCACTCCGTCGATGGAGCAGGCGATCGAAGAAACCAATCGCCGTCGTGAGAAGCAGGTCGCTCACAACCTGGCACACGGCATCGACCCCACCCCGCTGCGCAAACGTATCGCCGATATCACCGACCTGCTGGAGCGCGAAGACGCTGACACCGAGGCGCTGATGGGCAGTGCTCGCAACCAGTCGCGTGGGCGCCGCAGCACGCCGGGGGCAGGAGGCCTCGCTGCCGACGCTGCGGTGGCCGGTGTCAGCCGCCGCGGCGACGATCTGCCCGCGACCGAGTTGGCCAGCCTGATTCACGACTTGACCGATCAGATGCACCGAGCCGCCATCGACCTGCACTTCGAGTTGGCGGCCAGGCTCCGCGACGAGGTATCGGACTTGAAGAAGGAACTGCGTCAGATGCGCGAGGCCACGGGTTAGTCCGTCATACTGAAGATTCTTCCTGGGCCGTACTGCCGCCCCCATCCCTGCTGCGTGAAAGGTTCGCATGGACGTGCCGACTTGGCTCTGGATCGCCTCTTTGGTGGTGGTCCTTGTGGTGTTGTTGTTCGATGTGTTGGTCCTCGGGCGGCGGCCGCACGAACCGAGCAAGCGTGAGACCGGAACTGCACTGACCGTGTACATCTCCATGGCGGTGCTGTTCGGCCTCGGTGTCTGGGTGTTCTCCGGGGGTCAGTATGCTGGCGAATTCTTCGCCGGCTGGCTCACCGAATACTCCCTGAGCATCGACAACCTCTTTGTCTTCATCATCATCATGGCCAAGTTCGGCGTGCCACGTGAACTGCAACAGCGTGCGCTGATGATCGGCATCGTTATTGCCCTCGTGCTCAGGGGAATCTTTATTGCCGTCGGCGCGGCCGCCATCAACCAGTGGTCCTGGGTCTTCTACATCTTCGGGGCCTTCTTGATCTACACCGCGATCAAACTGGCTAAAGAGAACATGAACCACGAAGACGACGACGAGGAGTTTGAAGAGAACGCCTTGCTGCGCTGGGTGGAGAAGCGCTTCCCGGCGACCAAGTCATGGGATGCCGGGACAAAGCTGCGCACGGTAGAAAACGGCAAGAAGGTGGTGACACCGATGTTCATCGTCATCATCGCGCTTGGCACGACGGACCTGCTGTTTGCCCTCGACTCGATACCGGCCATCTTCGGGCTGACTCGCGAACCGTACCTCGTGCTCATGGCCAACATCTTCGCCCTGATGGGTCTGCGCCAGTTGTACTTCCTGATCGGTGACTTGCTCAAAAGATTGGTCTACCTGGGTTTGGGGCTAGCCGTGCTGCTGGCGGTGATCGGCGTGAAGTTGATCATGCACGCCCTCACGGAAAATACGTTGCCCTTCCTCAATGGGGGAGAGCACATTGAGGCAATCCCGGACGTGCCCATCTGGCTATCACTGGTCATGATCGTTTCCATCCTCGGCATCACCGCTATCGCCAGCCTGGTCAAGAGCAGCCGCGACGCTTCCCACGGCCTCGAGAGCAAGGGCATGGATCTCAGTCAGTTGTCGGCTCGGCCGCAGCACCGCCAAGACTCCGAGACACAACAAGACTCCGAGACACAACAGAGCGAGCGCACCGGCAGCACCAGCGCGAACCCCGATCAAGACTAGGTCGTCACGACGGGCTCCGTGTGGCCTGGCGCTGCCGGGCGACCCAAGACCGTGATGCTGGCCAGCACGACCAACACCATGCCCGCCAGTTGAGCCATTGACAGGGTCTGTCCCAAGATGAGCAGTCCGGCGAGCGCTGCTACGGCGGGTTCGAGGCTCAGCAGGACCCCGAAGACCCCGGCAGCCAGATGCCGCAAGGCCAGCAGTTCCAGGGAATAGGGGATCGCCGAGGAAAGCAAGGCGACGGCGAGTCCCAAGAGCAGCACGCGGCCATCCAGCAGCGCGGGGCCAGCGGTGGCGATGCCGATCGGCGCCATGACGAGGGCTCCCAGCAACAGGGCGATGGCGATGCCGTCCAGCCCATCGAAGTGGGCTCCCGTCCTCGCGCTGGTGAGGATGTAGCCCGCCCAAAAGACACCTGCGAGCATGGCGAGAAACACGCCGGTAAGGTCGATCTGCGACCACGGGGCGGTCGCGACCTCGGAGATGAACACCACGCCGCACAACGCGGCGATCACTGCCAGCCCGTCGCTGACCCGGCGGGACAGGGTTGCGGCGAGGGCCAGTGGGCCCATGAACTCGATCGTCACGGCTACTCCGATCGGCAGCCGGTCCAAGGAAGCATAGAAGGCCACGTTCATCGCCGTCAGCACCAGCGCAAACAGTGTTACGACGAGCCAGTCCTGCTGGCTTCGGCCTCGCAGTCGGGGGCGCACGATGACGGCGAGGAGCGCAGCGGCCAGGACCAACCGCAGGGTGACCGAGCCCAGCACGCCGATCAGGGGCAGCAACAGCACGGCCATGGCACCGCCGAATTGCACCGAGACGATCGCGCCGAGGACGAGGACTACCGGTGGCACAGGGGACGCAGAGGGCGCTGACGAAGCGGATGGATCGCAGGGAGCCTCCGGAGCGCCGGCGGCTGACCGTGTGGACTTCACCATCCGCGCTGGAGCCACTCCTGCAGGTGCGGGCGCTCCGCTCCGATGGTGGTGCCGTCGCCATGCCCAGGTAGCACCAACGCCGAGTCGTCGAAGACATCGAAGACACGCTGCTGAAGATCGTGCATGAGGGATGCGAAGTCTTCGGCCGATTCGGTCTTTCCGGGACCGCCCGGGAAGAGGCTATCCCCGGTGAAGATCAGTCCCTCGCCGGTGCCGCGAGCACCATTCGAGCCCAACACCACGGCGATCGAGCCTGGGGTGTGACCACGCAGGGCGATTACTGCCAGCTCAAGGTCGCCGACCTGCACGACATCGCCGTGATCCAACGACACATCGCAGGCTACCGGCAGGTGCGCGGCGTCCTCGCGGCCGGCATACGTGGTGGCGTGGGTACTGGCTTGGATCGTTCGCAGCGCGCGATGGTGGTCATCGTGGCGATGCGTCGTGATGATCCCGGCAATGTCGCCGCTGCCGTGACCGAGCATCTGCTCGATCCGGGGGGCGTCGTCGGCGGCATCGATCAGCACCTGTTCGTGGGTGCGAGCGCACGTCACCAGGTACACGTTGTTGTCCATCGACGAGACGCTGCAAGTGCGCACCTGCGCGAACTCACTGCTCCAGAGCACGTCGGACTCATCAGTTTCATAGCTTGCCACCCGCATGCCTGCAGCCTAGAGGACGCGGGGCCTAGACAGTCAGCGGCGCATCGGTGGCCCGGACCGGGAAGGGCAGTGTCGAATGGGTACCGGTGAGGTAGGCATCGACGGAGGAGGCGCAGGCTCGGCCTTCAGCGATAGCCCAGACGATCAGTGACTGCCCTCGCCCGGCATCCCCCGCCACGAAAACGCCCGGATGATCCGGCACCGCGTACTCCTCATCGCGCTCGAACGAACCGCGCTGGGTGCGGGGCAGACCGTTCGGACCAGCCGCCACCTCATCGGGTCCGGTGAAGCCGAGCGCAATCAGCACCAACTCCGCTGGGATGGTGCGTTCGGTGCCGGACTCTGGATCGAAACGGCCATCGATGCGTTCGCCATTGATGATCCGGATCTGTGCGACCGAGTCGTCCTGTGACTGCAACGCTTCGACGGTGTTGACGCCGAAGACTCGCTCGCCGCCCTCTTCGTGGGAGTCACCGACCCGATGGATCAACGGATACATCGGCCAGGGGTGTGCTGCCGATCGATCCTGGGACGGTTGGGGTCGGATGTCGAGTTGCGTCACCGACTCGGCGCCCTGCCGGATGGCCGTGCCATAGCAATCGGCACCGGTGTCACCGCCGCCGACGATGACGACATGCTTGCCCTGAGCCGAAATGACGCGCTCAGCGCCGAGCGCTTCTCGGTTGGCCGGCACGAGGTAGTCCATCGCCGGATACACCCCGTCGAGGTCGGCCCCGGGGATCGGCAGTGGCCGCGCTGTGGTGGCCCCGGTGGCCAACACCACCGCGTCGAAGCGGGTGCGCAACTCGGCCAGCGAGAAATCGTCGGGCCCGTCGCCGCCGATGGTGACGTTCGTGCGGAAGCGGATGCCTTCGCCGCGCAACTGCACTAGTCGGCGGTCGAGCACCGATTTCTCCATCTTGAACTCGGGGATGCCGTAGCGCAGCAAACCTCCGACCGCATCGTCGCGTTCGTAGACCAGGACGGTATGGCCGGCGCGGCTCAACTGCTGGGCCGCGGCGAGGCCGGCCGGTCCCGAGCCGACCACCGCAACGGTCTTGCCGCTGAGCCATTCCGGCTCATGCGGGATGACCAGCCCGTTGTCGAAGGCTCGGTCGATGATGGAAACCTCGACCTGCTTGATGGTGACCGCAGGCTGGCTGATGCTCAACACGCAGGACGTCTCGCAGGGTGCTGGACACAGCCGACCGGTGACCTCCGGGAAGTTGTTGGTCGCGTGCAGGCGTTCGATGGCCTCGCGGAAGTTGCCGCGGCGGGCCAGGTCATTCCATTCCGGGATGAGGTTGCCCAGGGGACAGCCCTGATGACAGAACGGAATGCCGCAATCCATGCACCGACCCGCTTGGCGACGCAGGACTGCATCGTCTTGGGCGGTGTGTACCTCGTTCCAGTCCATGATGCGCACGGGGACCGGCCGCGAGGGCCGCGGTTCGCGCTCACGGTTGTTCAAGAAGCCCTTGGGGTCAGCCATGGGAGTCCTCCAGGATGAGTTGCCAGGCGTGCGGACCATCCGGATCATTGCCCGCTTCTTCGACATCTTTGCGGATGCGCAGCACACTGGCGTATTGACGCGGGGTGATCATCGTGAACCTGGTGGGCCACGCCGGCCCACCAGCGAGGATCTGCCCCGCCACGGTGGAGCCCGTGAGTTCGACGTGCTCCAACAGAAGCACCTCGAGCGTGGCGGCCCCTTCGGTGTCCGGCTCGAGGGTCGCCAGCTCGAGGTCGCCGTTGCTCATCGCGAGCGTGTTCATCCGATGCTGGGTCAGATCCAGCACGTATGCCGTGCCGCCGGACATGCCAGCGCCCACGTTGCGCCCGGTGCGCCCTAAGATCGCGGCGATCCCACCGGTCATGTACTCCAACGCGTGATCGCCCACCCCTTCAACCACAGCCGTGGCGCCAGAGTTGCGAACGCAGAACCGCTCACCGACCATTCCGCGCAGGTTGATCTGCCCGGAGGTGGCGCCATACCCGATGACGTTTCCGGCAATGACCTGCTCCTCTGCCGCGAACGGCACCTCCTGCGGCGGGTGAACGACCACACGGCCACCTGACAGACCTTTGCCGACGTAGTCGTTGGCGTCGCCGATCAACCGCAACGTCACACCCCGAGGCAGGAAGGCCGCAAAAGACTGCCCTGCTGACCCGCGCAGGGTGAAATCGATGGTGCCCTCGGGCAGGCCCTCGGGTCCGGCGGTCTTGGTGACGTGATGACCGAGCATGGTGCCGACAGTGCGGTTGACGTTGCGGACCGCGAACTCCGCATGTACGGCCGTTCCGTCCTGAAGGGCCGGCCCGGCGGCTGCGATCAAGTCGTGATCCAGCGCCTCGTCCAAGTGGTGGTCCTGATCGGTGACCCGACGCAGGGCCGGCCCTTCAGGAAGGTCCGGTCGGTGCAGAATCGGCTCCAGGTCGAGGCCGGCAGCCTTCCAATGGGTGACGGCTTCGCTGACATTCAGCAGATCGGCTCGTCCGATGAGCTCATCGAGGGTCCGGTAGCCCAGTTCGGCCATCAGTTCGCGCACCTGCTCGGCGATGAACTCGAAGAACGTCACCACGAACTCAGCCTTGCCCTCATACCGGGCGCGCAGTTCTGGATTCTGGGTGGCGACGCCGACTGGGCACGTATCGAGGTGACAGACGCGCATCATGACGCACCCGGAGACGACGAGTGGTGCGGTGGCAAAGCCGAACTCCTCGGCGCCCAGCAGCGCCGCGATGAGCACATCGCGGCCGGTCTTGAGTTGGCCGTCGACCTGCACCGTGATGCGATCCCGCAGGCCGTTGAGCAACAACGTTTGCTGCGTTTCGGACAGGCCCAACTCCCACGGCGTGCCGGCATGCTTCAGCGAGGTCAGCGGGCTGGCTCCCGTGCCACCATCGTGGCCGGAGATGAGCACGACGTCGGCGTGTGCCTTGGAGACTCCCGCGGCCACGGTGCCGACCCCGACCTGGCTGACGAGCTTGACGTGGATGCGCGCCGACGGGTTCGCGTTCTTCAGATCGTGGATCAACTGCGCGAGATCCTCGATGGAGTAGATGTCGTGGTGCGGTGGCGGCGAAATCAGCCCCACACCCGGGGTCGAATGCCGAGTGCGGGCCACCCACGGATAGACCTTGCCAGGAGGCAGCTGCCCGCCCTCGCCAGGCTTTGCGCCTTGGGCCACCTTGATTTGAATGTCGTCGGCGTGCACCAAATAGGCGCTGGTCACCCCGAACCGCCCAGAAGCCACCTGTTTGATCGCCGAGCGGCGGGTGGGGTCCAAGAGCCGGTCCACATCTTCGCCGCCCTCACCGGTGTTGGAGCGGGCACCGAGGCTGTTCATCGCGACGGCCAGCGTTTCGTGCGCCTCCTGCGAGATCGAGCCGTAACTCATCGCGCCGGTCGAGAAGCGCTTCACGACCTCGCTGACCGGCTCCACCTCATCCAACGGGATGGGCGCTCGGTCAGGTGTGGTGCGAAACAGCCCACGCAGCGTCATCAACTGGGCTGCTTGGTCATCCACCAAGTCGGTGTACTGCCGGAAGATGTCGTAACGCTTGGCCCGGGTAGCGTGCTGCAGCCGAAACACAGTCTCCGGGTTGAACAGATGTGGTGGCCCCTCGCGGCGCCACTGATACTCTCCGCCGGTCTCCAGATTGCGGTGGTACGGCGTGATGCCGGACAACGGATAGGCCACCGCATGTCGGGCGCGCACCTCTTCGGCGATGACCTCCAAGCCCACCCCGTCGATCTGGCTGGTCGTGCCGGTGAACCAGCGGTGCACGACGTCTCGGGACAAACCGACGGCCTCGAAGGTCTGGGCTCCGCGGTAGGAGGAGACCGTGGAAATGCCCATTTTGGACATCACCTTCAGCACACCCTTGCCGAGCGCTTTGATGAGATGGGCAATGGCCACCTCGGGGTCCAGCCCGTCCAGCTGTTGGCCGGAGCGGCAGAGGTCTTCGACTGTTTCCATTGCGAGATAGGGATTGATGCCGGCCGCTCCGTACGCCGTCAGCAGGGCCACATGGTGCACTTCGCGGACGTCCCCGGCCTCCACCAGCAGGCCGACGCGGGTGCGGGTGCGCTCGCGGACGAGGTGGTGGTGCACCGCGCTGGTCAGCAACAACGAGGGGATCGGCGCGTGCTCTGCGTCGGCGTGCCGGTCCGAGAGCACGACGAAGAAGGCGCCGCGTTCGACTGCGTCGGAGACTTGATCGCAGATTTCTTCCAGGCGCTCCTCCAGGGCCTGCGCGCCGCCAGCCACCTCATACAGCCCCCGCACGACAAAGGGTGCGAAGTCGGGGTGTTGCCCTTCGAGGTTCATGTGCCGCAGTTGGGCGAGCTCGTCGTTGTCGATCACCGGGAAGTCCAACACGACCTGGCGGGCGTGCGCCGCCGACTCATCCAGCAGGTTGTGCTCCGGGCCAGTAGAGGTCCCGAGCGAGGTCACGACCTCCTCGCGGATCGCATCGAGCGGTGGGTTTGTGACCTGCGCGAACGCTTCCACGAAGTAGTCGAACAAGAGGCGGGGTCGGTCCGAGAGCGCGGCGATGGGCGTGTCGGAGCCCATGGCGCCCAGCGGCTCGATACCGACTTGGGCCATCGGCGCCAGCAGGATGCGCAGCTCCTCTTCGGTGTACCCGAAGATCTGTTGCCGTCGGGTGACCGAGGCGTGGGTATGCCGCACGTGCGCGCGTGTCGGAAGGTCCGACATACGCACCATATTTTCGGACAACCACTTGCGATAGGGGGCAGCCGAGGCCAACTGCTCCTTCAGCGCCTTGTCGTCAATGATCTCGCCGGCCTCGGTGTCCACCAGGAACATCCGCCCCGGCTCGACGCGGCCTTTGCGCACGACCCGCTCGGCCGGGATGTCGAGCACCCCGGACTCACTGGAGAGCACCACCAAGCCGTCGTCACTGACCCAATACCGGGAGGGCCGCAGACCGTTGCGATCCAACACTCCGCCGACCTGGGTTCCGTCGGTGAAGACAAGGTTCATCGGGCCGTCCCACGGCTCCATGAACATGGAGTGGAACTCATAGAAGGCGCGAAGTTGTGGGTCCATCTCGGTGTTGTTTTCCCACGGCTCGGGCACCATCATCAGCACTGCGTGCGGCAGCGAGCGACCGCCGAGGTGCACCAGTTCGAGCGCTTCGTCGAAGGTCGCCGAGTCACTGGCATCAGGGGTGCAGATCGGCAACACCTGCGACAGATCCCCGGGAAACAGGTCGCTTTCCAGCAATGACTCGCGGGCGTGCATCCAGTTGCGGTTCCCCCGCACGGTATTGATCTCACCGTTGTGGGCGATCAGCCGGTATGGGTGGGCCAGCGGCCAGGACGGGAAGGTATTGGTGGAGAAGCGAGAGTGCACCACGGCCAGGGTCGTCGTGAAGCGCTCATCGCGCAGATCGGGGAAGTAGGCCGGCAACTGATCAGTCGTCAGCATGCCTTTGTAGGTGATGGTGCGCGTCGACAGTGACACGGGGTAAGCCGAGGTGTGCCGCTCGATCCGCTTGCGGGCCAGCCATGCGCGGCGCTCCAGCTCCATGCCTGACTCATCCGCAACGGTGCTGGTCACAAAGATCTGCCGCATGACCGGCATGGTCGAGGTGGCGAGTGCGCCCAGGCTGCTGTCATCAACCGGCACGTCGCGCCAGGCCAGCACCTGCAGCGACGCGGCCGCCGCGATGTCCTCCACCTCACCCTGCACCTGGGCACGAGTGTCGTCGGTGGGCAGAAAGACGATGCCAGCGGCGTAGGCGCCCGCCGCGGGCAACTCGACGTCTAAGATTGCGCGGAAGAAGGCGTCCGGAATCTGCGTCAGGATCCCGGCCCCGTCACCGGAGTCCGGTTCAGCGCCGACAGCCCCGCGGTGATCCAGATTGTGCAGTGCGGTCAGCGCGTGCGCGACGATGTCGTGCCCCGGCGTACCCCGCAAGGTCGCCACGAAAGCGACACCACAGGCATCATGCTCATGGGCACCGTCATAGAGCCCCGCGGGTCGCGGCGAGGCGACGCCAGGGATGTATGGCGGCAGGGCTGGGGCTGCGTTCATGGTCACCATTCGGGGGTCAAGGGACAGCGGACATCTGTGCGGTCGGGACGACGCTGACCCGAGACCTGAGCGAAATGATACCGAGAGCCGGTGTCGGTGCCGCCATCTACCATGGTGCGGTGCCCTCATCTCCGCCTGTGCTCCGCGCCCCCCACGACACCTTGACCGTTCGGGGCGCCCGAGAGCACAACCTGCAAGACGTGTCGGTGGACATCCCACGCGATGCGCTGGTCGTCTTCACCGGGCTGTCCGGTAGCGGCAAGTCATCCCTCGCCTTCGACACTATTTTTGCCGA
>JBBSNC010000076.1:0-11236 GCA_038232855.1 Actinomycetales bacterium | reverse complement strand
CTTGTTGATGACCTCGATAGCCTCGAACATCCGCCGTGAGCGCACGCCAGCCTCGGGCCAGTAGCAGCCGATGACGTGCTCGTTCAAGGCCTCGCCAGCCCCTAGGCCGAGCCATGATCGACCCGGATTCATCGCCTCCAAGGTGGCAGCCGCCTGTGCCACTATCGCGGGGTGCATCCGAAAGCTGGGGCAGACCACGCCGGGGCCGAGATCACCGGTGGTCCGCTCTCCCACCGCGGCGAGCACGTTCCAGACGAAGGCGGATTGCCCCTGTTCAGGCACCCACGGCTGGAAGTGGTCGGCGGCCATACACCCGGAGAAACCCTTGGACTCGGCATATTCAGTCAGGTCGACCGCCTCAGCAGGATGGAATTGCTCCAGCATCGCGGCGTAACCGATCGTCATGGCGCTCATCGGCTCAGCGTAGGCCCGCCCTGCTGAACGCCCGCCCACCGGCTGAACGCCGGCCCACCTGGTGGCACACCCATTAGGTTGTCGTCGTGGACGACCTGTTGGCAGAGAAGGTGCTGATCGCGGTTGAACAGATCCCGCGCGGTCGAGTCGCCTCCTACGGTGACATTGGTGGCGTTGTTGGCATTGGCCCGAGGCATGTAGGCAACGTGCTGCGGACCTATGGCTCCGGGGTGCCCTGGTGGCGTGTCGTGAATGCACAGGGTGATCCGGGCGGGGGTCTGATGGGCCGAGCCCACGAACACTGGAATGTCGAGGAGATCGAGGTCAAGCCGAACGGCAAAGGCTGCCCGATCGCGCGCTATCGCGCCGACTTGGTGGCGCTCGCCACCGCATACGAACTCGCGGTTTCGCTCCTGTTAGCCCAAGAGGGTACCGGGCACACGGACAGATAGGTTACGGAGCCGACAACACACCGACCACTATGGGCTGAATCGCGCACGTGCGCCGCAGCGCCGCTCACTACGGGCGTGTTGGCGGCACGTTCGCCTCGAGTTCGGCCAGCCACACGCGCGCGTTCCCATCTGAGGGCGCCCGCCAATCGCCGCGGGGACTCACTGCTCCACCGGTCGACACCTTCGGCCCGTTGGGCAGCGTCGACCGCTTGAACTGGCTGAAACCGAAGAAGCGTCTCAGGAACAGCTCCAGCCAGCCGCGAATCTCGGCCAGGTCATAGGTGCGGCGCTCATCGCTAGGGAATCCGGGTGGCCACACGCCCTGCTCGACGTCGTGCCAGGCATGCCAGGCCAGAAACGCGATCTTGCTGGGGGCGAAGCCGTAGCGCAGCACGTAATGCAGGTGAAAATCCTGCAGCTCATAGGGGCCGATCTGAGCCTGCGTACTTTGATGCTCCGCCCCATCGGCCGGCACCAACTCGGGCGTGATCTCGGTGTCCAAGATCGACTGCAGGACATCACCGACTTCACCGTCAAACATCGCCGAAGAGATCACCCACCGGATCAGATGTTGGATCAGCGTCTTCGGCACCCCCGAGTTCACTGTGTAGTGCGACATGTGATCGCCGACACCGTAGGTGCACCACCCCAACGCCAACTCAGAGAGGTCGCCGGTGCCGAGCACAATCCCGCCGCGCTGATTGGCCAGTCGAAACAGGTAGTCGGTGCGCAGGCCGGCTTGGACGTTCTCGAACGTCACGTCATACACCGGCTCGCCAGTGGCAAACGGGTGGCCCATGTCGCCCAGCATCTGCCGGGCCGCAGGCGTGATGTCGATCTCATCGAAGCTCACCCCGAGTGCCTGAGCCAGGGCGGTCGCGTTGGCTTTGGTGTGATCGGACGTGGCGAAACCGGGCAGCGTGTATGCCAAGATGGCCCCGCGCGGGCGGCCGAGGCGGTCCATCGCGCGGGCCGCCACGATCAGCGCATGCGTGGAGTCCAAGCCCCCAGAGATGCCGAGCACAACCTTGGGGTCACCGATCGCCGCGAGTCGGCGCTCCAACCCCGAGACCTGGATGCTGTAAGCCTCGTAGCAATCCAGGGCCAACTGCGCGGGGTCATCCGGCACGAACGGAAAGCGGTCAACCGCTCTGCGCAGCCCGATGTCGGTATGCGGTGGCCCCAGCGCGAACGGGATCGTTCGGATGGCAGCTGTGGCCTCGGCATACGCGTGCCGGTTGTCATCGAAAGACCCCTGCCGCTGCCGGTCTTGCCGAATTCGGTCCAGGTCGACATCCGCCACGCTGTGTCGGGCGCCTGTTGGGAAGCGCTCGGATTCAGCGAGCAGGGTGCCGAGTTCGTGGATCATCGTCTGCCCGTCCCAGGCCAGATCGGTCGTGGATTCGCCTTCGCCCGCAGCGGCATACAGATAGGCGCAAAGCAACCGAGAACTGGCCTCGGCGCATAAGGTATGCCGACCCGAGGACTTGCCGATGTTGATCGGGCTGCCCGAAAGGTTGGCGATGACGGTGGCCCCAGACAATGCGGCGATGCTGCTGGGCGGGATGGGCACCCACACGTCCTCGCACACCTCCACATGCAGCGCCAGCCCCGACACGTCGACAGCGGTGAACACCAGGTCGGGGCCAAACGGAACCTCGGTGCCACCGAGTTTGATGCTGCCACCGTGCTGATCGGCACCGGGGGCGAAGTGGCGCTTCTCATAGAACTCGCGATAGTTCGGCAGGTACGACTTCGGAGCGACGCCGAGAATCACGCCGCGGTGGATGATGACCGCACAATTGAACACTCGGGTGCCGTGACGCAGGGGTGCTCCCACGACGAGCACAGGCATCAGGTCGGCACTGGCTGAGACCAACGTCTCCAGTGCGGCCAGCACGGCATCCAGCAACGGGTCCTGCAACACCAAGTCATCGATCGAGTAACCGCTCAGGCCCAACTCGGGGAAGACGGCGACAGCTACCTGCTCCTGTGCGCACAGCCGTGCTTGCTCCAGGGTGCGCTCAGCGTTGGTCGCCGGATCAGCGAGCGCCACCGGCACCGTGCAGGTGGCCACTCGGGCAAAGCCCTGGTCATAGGCGCTGTAGAACTCCACCGGCTCAGTCTGTCAGACCCGCCGAGGCAGATACGGCAGGATGAGTGCATGGATCGTCAGCAGGAGTACGTACTGCGCACCATCGAGGAGCGCGACATCCGCTTTGTCCGGCTGTGGTTCGCCGACATACTCGGCGCACTGAAATCAGTCGCGGTGGCCCCTGCTGAGCTCGAACAGGCCTTCACTGAGGGCATCGGTTTCGACGGCAGTGCTATCGAGGGCTTCACCCGGGTGTACGAGGCCGACATGGTCGTCCAACCGGACGCCAGCACGTTCCAGGTGCTCCCGTGGCGTGGTGACAACCCGGGAACGGCGCGGATGTTTGCCGATATCCGGATGCCGGACCGCAGTCCGTCGATGACCGACTCGCGCTATGTCCTGAAGCGGGCATTGGACACGGCAGCCGACGAGGGGTTCACCTTCTACACCCACCCAGAGATCGAGTTCTACCTGTTCAAAGAGCCGTATGAGTCGGGCCAGGCCCCCGTTCCGGTGGACAATGCCGGGTACTTCGACCACGTCGCTCGTGGGGACGGGCACGACTTCCGTCGTGCGGCAATCACGATGCTCGAGCAAATGGGGATCTCGGTAGAGTTCAGCCACCACGAGGGCGGGCCAGGTCAGAACGAGATCGACCTTCGCTATGCCGACGCACTCTCGATGGCCGACAACATCATGACCTTCCGCACTGTGGTCCGCGAAGTCGCGCTGCAACACGGTGCGCTGGCCAGTTTCATGCCCAAGCCGTTGGCCGACCAGCCGGGCTCTGGGATGCACACCCATCTGTCCCTCTTCGAAGGTGACAACAACGCCTTCTATGAGCCGTCGGCCGACTATGAGCTCTCCGTGACTGGCCGCCGGTTCACCGCAGGCATCCTGCGGCACGCCCGCGAAATCTGCGCCGTGACCAACCAGTGGGTCAACTCCTACAAGCGTCTCTGGGGCGGCGGCGAGGCTCCGGCATACGTCTGCTGGGGTCATAACAACCGCAGTGCGCTGGTGCGCGTGCCGATGTATTCCATCGGCAAAGGACACTCGCGCCGGATCGAAGTGCGATCGATCGACTCGGCCTGCAATCCTTACCTGACGTATGCCGTGGTGTTGTCTGCCGGATTGAAGGGCATCAAAGAGGAGTACGAGCTGCCGGATGAGGCCGAGGACGACGTCTGGGGTCTGACCGACGGGGAACGCCGCGCCATGGGCATCGACCCACTGCCCCAGTCACTGGGCGAAGCTGTCGCGATCATGCAAGAGAGTGAACTACTTGCCGACGTGCTGGGGGAGCAGGTCTTCGACTTCTTCCTGCGAAATAAGTGGCAAGAGTGGGCGGACTATCGATCGCAGGTGACGAAGTTCGAACTAGACCGATACCTGGTGCGTCTGTGACCGAACGTGCAGAACTGCACGCCGCCGATCTGGCCCGCGCAGGCTTTACCCAGACCCGAAGCTCGGCGCGCATCATCTCTGACCTGCTCGAGGTGTTTCCGGCCGATGTCGACGCCGACCGACTGGTGGCCGACCTAGGTGCCGTGGCCGATCCAGACTCGGCGGCCCTCGCGCTTTTACGCATCGTCGAAGACGACCAGGAGGTAGCGGAACTACTCGGTGAGCCAGGGTCCGGCAGGATGCGCGTGCTGCGCCTGGTCGGAGCATCGTCGGCCTTGGCAGATCATCTGGTCAAACACCCTGAGCACGTTGCGGTGGCTGCTGCGGGCGAGGCGGCCGAGCCCGAAGCCGTCCAGGAGGCCGTCGAGGGATTGACCGGTCGAGCCGGGGCTGAGGCGCTCAGAGTTGCCTATCGACGCGAATTGGTGCGCATCGCCGTCGCCGACCTGAGCGCGGACGATCCGTTGCAGGTCTTGCCGCAGGTGGCGCAGGAGCTCGCTGACCTGGCTGGGTCTGCAGCGCAGGCGGCACTGACCTTGGCCCGATCGGGGGTGGAGCATGCCGAGGAGGCCAGGGTGTGTGTCATTGGAATGGGCAAGTGCGGGGGCCGCGAACTGAACTACATCTCCGATGTGGACGTCATCTTCTTGGCCGCTCCCAGCGAGGGTGCCGATGAAGCTGCGGCGATGAAGACCGCCGGCAAGGTGGCGAGCGCGGTGATGCGTATCTGTGGTGAAGCGACTGCCGAGGGGGCCTTGTGGCCGGTAGACGCCGCGTTGCGTCCCGAAGGCAAGAACGGTCCGCTGGTGCGCACGCTGGCCAGTCATCGCGAGTACTACCAGCGGTGGGCTAAGAATTGGGAGTTCCAGGCGTTGGTCAAGGCCCGCGTCATCGCTGGGGATGCCGACCTTGGGCAGGAGTGGCTCGAAATCGTGCACCCCTTGGTCTGGGATGCGGGCAGCCGTGAGGGCTTTGTCGACGACGTCCAGGCGATGCGGCGCCGGGTCGAAGAGAACCTGCCGGCCGCCAGGTCGGACCACCAGCTCAAACTCGGGCCGGGCGGGCTTCGCGATATCGAGTTCAGCGTGCAGTTGCTGCAGATGGTCCACGGACGCGCCGATGAGACGTTGCGCTCTGGGACGACTCTGGAGGCGCTCGCTGCGTTGCGCGATGGCGGATATGTGGGCCGCGACGATGCGGCCGCGTTGGATCAGGCCTACCGCCTGCTCCGCTCGCTGGAGCACCGCGTCCAGTTGCACAAACTGCGTCGAAGCCACACGATGCCGACAAGCGAGCGCGAACTGCGCCGGATCGGCCGTTCCCTGGGTGAACGCGGTGATGCGGAGCGCGGCATCGTGCAGCGGTGGCGGGCTGAGCAACGAGAAGTCCGCAGGCTGCATGAGCGCCTCTTCTATCGACCGCTGTTGGCGGCTGTGGCCAAACTCAGTTCTGAGGCGGCACGGCTCTCTCCCGAAGCGGCTCAGGATCGGCTGTCTGCTCTTGGCTACCGTGACCCGGCCGGTGCCATGCGACACCTGGAGGCGCTGACCGAGGGAGTGAGCCGGCGGGCCATCATCCAACGCACCCTGCTTCCGGTGATGTTGAGTTGGTTCGCCGACGGGGCCGACCCCGACGCCGGCCTCCTCGCGTTCCGACAGATAAGCGAAACGTTGGGCACGAAGCACTGGTATTTGGCGATGTTGCGCGATGAGGGCAGCGCCGCCCAGCGACTCGCCCACACGCTGTCCAGCAGCAGGTATGCCGTGGATCTCGTGCTTCGATCGCCGGAGTCGGTGTCCCTGCTGGGCGACCCGGCAGGGCTGACCCCGCTGTCCCGCGACGCTCTGGACTCCCGCCTGCTCGCCGCTGGACAGCGACATGAAGACGCTGCCGAGGCCTACCAAGCGGTGCGCGCCCTGCGGGCCAAAGAGTTGGTGCGGATTGTGCTGGCCGATCTCACCGGCGACCTGCACGATGTGCCGCTGCGACAGGCTTTGACGGATCTCACGGATGCCTACCTGGTGGCGGCCCTCGAGGTGGCCACGCGCGGTCGGGATCGTCTCGTCGATGTGATCATCATCGGCATGGGCAGTCTGGGCGGTGGCGAACTCGGCTATGTCAGCGACGCTGACGTGATGTTTTGTTACCGGCCGAAGAACGATGCGCCCACAGGGGGCGAACGGACCCCCGCCCAGGCTGCCAGCGATGCCATCACCGAATTGCGCAAAGGATTGGCTGGGCACGGGCCGGATCCCACATTGGAATTGGACGCAGACTTGCGACCTGAGGGCCGCTCCGGCCCGCTGGTGCGCAGCTTTGACTCCTATGCTTCCTACTACGAGCGCTGGTCAGCAGGCTGGGAAGCCCAAGCGCTGCTGCGCGCACGAGTGGTGGCCGGAGACGGTGACCTGGCCCGCGACTTCATCGCCTTGATCGATCCACTGCGCTGGCCCGAAGCGGGCCTCGACGAGCACGGGATGCGGGAGATCCGCAAACTCAAGGCGCGGATGGAGGCTGAGCGACTGCCCCGCAATGCCGACCCTCGCACACACTTCAAACTTGGTCTGGGCGGTCTGAGCGATGTCGAGTGGGTTGTCCAAACGATCCAACTCAAACACGCGCATACCGTGGCTGCTCTGCGCACCACCGGCACGTTGGAGGCTCTGGATGCCGCAGTCGAAGCGGACCTGTTGAGCCGATCCGATGCCACAGCGCTTTCCGCCGCGTGGCGGCTGGCGACCCGACTGCGGGACGCCGGGGTGGTGTGGCGTGGGCGGGCCGTCGACTCCGTGCCCAGCGACGTCCGTGACGCGGAGGGCATCTCCCTGGTGCTGCAGCGCCCGCGAGGCCTCGGTGCAAGCTTGGCCCAGGAGTGGCGATTGTGCGCTCGGCGCGCCCGCGCAGTGGTGGAGCGGGTGTTCTATGGAGGCGGCCGCAGCGCCGCGCCGCGGCACGGGCCAGTCAGTCGGCGTTCTTAGACTGTCTGGGTGAGACCCCACTCGGCGCAACGCCCCGCACATCCAGCGCCGATCGGAATCTGGCTGAGCCAGCGCGACGCGAGCGACGTCAACGTGTGGGCTGCCAAGAGCGTCGTTCCGGTGGTGGTGGCACGGTTGGGTCTGCATACGGTGCTCGTGCCGCGTGGACTGTCTGCGGTGGGGGCGCCATATGACGACGCAGCGATGATGTGTGCGGCCCGTCCGGTGCCATTAAGAGTGGCACCAGCGCTTGGATTCTGGGTCATCGATGACCGGGCCGTATTGACCGTGTACGGCACGGACTGGCGGCGAACGATCCGTTGGGTGATCTGGGACCCGGAATTGGGGATGCTGCGACCACCCGGAGTCCAGATCGCGACTCCGGACCAGGTGGTCCGTGCCGCAGGGGGCGGGGTCACGTCGGAGCTGATCGAGATATTGGCCGAACGGCACCACCCACCACAGCGCCTCTTGAGCGCCGTGGTCAGCCTGCTTGGGCTGCCTGGGGCTGACGTCCTCCTCACCCCGGAGGTTGTCCAGGGGTGGAGCAAGGCCACCCGACATGAGCCCGAGGCACGTCAAGTGGATATCTTCGAGGACGCGGTAAAGGACGCCGTAGCGCTGCGGCGCGAGCTAGGGATCAGCCAGTGACGTTGACGCTGATGCCGTCGGTCGATATCGCCTCGGGCCTCGCGTCGCAGGCAATGCCGGGTGCCGAGACCGACCCGTATGCCGTCGCCATGGGGTGGGTTGATCAGGGGGCGGACTGGTTGCACATCGTTGATCTGGACAGGGCCTTTCGGCGGGGTAACAACGACGCCGTGATCCGGGACTTGATCGACGCGGTCCCGGTGCCGGTGCAACTCTCTGGTGGCCTCGAGGACGAGAGGTCAATTGGCGGGGCGTTAGCGACAGCCGCCGCGCGGGTGAACGTGGCGAGCACGTCGCTGTCCGATCCGGCGCTGATCGCCGCCTTGAGCGCTCAGCACGGCTCAAGGCTGGTCCTGGGTCTCGATGTCGCGGGCGAGCAGGTGGTGGCCCGCGGGAGCGGTGTCGGACTTGGCCCGTTGCGTGAGGTCATACCACTGGTGGCCGCTACCGGCGTCACCGAGTTCCTCGTCGCCGACGCCACGCGAGATGGCAGCCGTCGCGGCTCAGACCTGGCGATGTTCGAGAGCGTCACCGGCAACCTTCGATCAGTGGTTCCGCAGGCTCGCATCGTGGCTTCAGGTGGTGTCTCGAGCATTGCTGACCTCGCTGCTCTATCGGGGTTGTCCGGCGCCGGACTGTGGGCTGTGGTGCTGGGGGCAGCCGTGCACCAGGGGAACTTCACGGTGCGTGAGGCCCTTCGCGCGGTTGCCTTATGACGGGTCGCTTCGAGGGTCACGAACCTGCTGGGGGCCAGGACAGCGCTGGTGTGCCGTGGGCGGGCCGCACGCTGCAGGGCACGGGGTTCGACCGCGACGATGGCCAAGCCGATCCGATGCTCGTGGCCTCGCTGACCCGGCTTGCCAGTGCTCACGGGAGCGATGACGAAATCGAGGAACAGATGGTGGCCGCAGTCGCAGCCACCTCGAGGGCCCGACTGATCGTGCCGATCGTGGCGCTGCCCGGTGAGTCAGCCTCGAGCGACATGGCAGCGGTGACGCTGAGCGGACCACAGGGCCGCAAGGCGCTCCCTGTCTTCACCAGCATCGAGGAGCTGGCGGCGTGGGACGCCAGGGCCCGACCCGTCCCGGTGACCGCCCAGCGCGCGGCGTTGGCAGCCGTGCAGGAGGGGTGCGACGTCATGGTCCTCGATGTCGGTACGCCGCTGGCGGCCGAATTGCGAACATCCATGGTGTGGGCCCTGGCGATGGGTCGTGACTGGTCGCCCGCACATCGAGACGATCAGGTGGCGACCGCTGTGGCAGCAGCGATCCGCACCGAGCCGCAGATCGCTGACTGGTCGCTGCATCCGGGACAGCAGGGAGCCTTGGTGGTCGAGGTGGCGTTGGCCCCGGACTTAGTGGCCGATCAGATCAACGAACTACTGCAACGGGTGGCTCAGCAGATTGCCACCGACGGCGAAGTCCGCGCGCGAATAGACGCGCTTCGCTTCCGACTAGTGGATCAGGCCGACCCCTAGGCAGGGATGGGGCAGGCTCCGCCTCAGCAGCCGCTCGGCCTATTCGGCCTCAGCGGCCGCCATCTCGTCTTCACCGCCGGGATTGGCGGCTCCCACACCGGCACGGACTGTGGCCTCAATGCGAGCCCCGGTGTCTTCGTCCACGTTCTTCCAATAGCCGAAGGCGCGCTCGAGCACGTCACCCTTCACCCCACCCAGCAAGTGGCCGGCCACGGTGTCGACAAAGTCGGAGCGCTGTTGCTCCGTCCACACCTGGCGCACCAGATGGCCGGCCTGGGTGAAGTCGTCATCGTCTTCGCGCAGGGTGTAGGCCTGGCGCATCATTGCGCCATCGCTTTCCCAGGACTCGTCCATCTCCCCGGTCTGGTCGGCATACCCCCGCCCTTGGCTGTTCGGTGCGTACACCGCAGCATCGCCGCTGTGGTCGTAGGCCATCGGGCCGTCAAAGGTGTATGTATTACGTCCTTCCACGTTCTTGGCCTGGTTCACCGGCAACTGGTGATAGTTGGGACCGATCCGGTAGCGGTGGGTGTCGGCATACGCAAAGGCGCGGCCCAGCAACATCTTGTCCGGCGAGAAACCGATGCCGGGCACCAGTGCGGACGGCTCGAAGGCGGCTTGCTCGATCTCGGCAAAGAAGTTCTCAACGTTGCGATTCAGGGTCATCGTGCCGACCTCGACGAGCGGATAGTCGGCGTGCGGCCAGACCTTTGTGAGGTCGAATGGGTTCAGGTGGTAGGTCTTGGCGTCCTCGTACGGCATGACCTGCACTGACAAGGTCCACGACGGGCAGTCTTGGGCCTCGATGGCCTCACACAGATCGCGCCGATGGAAGTCGGCGTCCTCACCTGCGATCCGGGTGGCTTCTTCGCCAGTCAGACCCTCAACGCCCTGGTCGCTGTGGAAGTGGTACTTCACCCAAGACTGCTCGCCTGCGGCGTTGATCCACATGTAGGTGTGCGATCCGTAGCCGTTCATCGTCCGCCACGACTTCGGAATCCCGCGCTCGCCCATCAGATAGGTCACCTGATGCGCCGACTCGGGGTTGAGCGACCAGAAATCCCACTGCATGTGGTTGTCCCGCAGCCCGTTGCCCCCGCGCCGCTTCTGCGAGCGGATGAAGTGCGGGAACTTCATCGTGTCGCGCACGAAGAAGACGGGGGTGTTGTTGCCGACCAAGTCGTAGTTGCCCTCAGTGGTGTAGAACTTCAGCGAGAAGCCGCGAGGGTCCCGCCAGGTATCGGGAGAGCCCTGCTCGCCGGCGACAGTGCTGAACCGCGCGAGCATCTCCGTGCTCACCCCGGGCTGGAACCAGGGCGGCCTTCGTGTAGGCGCTGACGTCGTGCGTGGTCTCGAAGACGCCATAGGCTCCGCCCCCTTTGGCGTGCACGTTGCGCTCGGGAACACGCTCGCGGTTGAAGTGGGCCATCTGGTTGAGGAAATACGTGTCGTGCAGCAGGATCGGGCCATCTGCCCCCACTGTCAGGCTGTTGCGGTCACTAGACGGTATGGAGTGACCGCTCGGGTTGTTCGGGGGGTTGCGGGCCGGAGCCTCACTCACACATGGTCGTGGGTTTACCGAGATAGGGGCTGCCTGTTCGGCCTATCCGAGGTGTTGTGGGAGGCTCCGGTGTTTACTGAGCGTACGAGTGTAGGACTCGATGTGCACGCACGATCGGTCGCGGCAGCGGCGATCGATAGCGTCACAGGCGAGTTGAAGCAGACGAAACTGACCCCGTCGCATGAGCAGATCCGGTCTTGG
>JBBSNC010000075.1:0-11278 GCA_038232855.1 Actinomycetales bacterium | reverse complement strand
AGGCCAAGGCCAAGGCCACCGGTCGCGAGACCAGTGACACCGACGGCACATACGAGAACCCCACGGGCGGCGTCGATGGTGACGGTGAGCTCGAGGTCGACTCTTCGGGCTTCGGCCCAGGCGGCGACAAGCTGCCGTAAGCGAACATCGGCGCGGGGTTGACGCCCCGTGACCTACACTTCAACAGCAAGGCCCGTCCCCAGTCGGGGGCGGGCCTTGCTCGCGTTGATGCGCTACTCAGTAAGCGCTACCCAGTGGCACTAGATCCACAATGCGGGCTCGTCATACAGCGCTTCGAACGGGTCCACCTCCGGCGCTGGCTGCCGGATACGCGCAGGTATGCCGGTCGCGATCGCACCGTCGGGAACGTCCTTGACCACCACGGCATTAGCCCCGACGCTCGCCCCAGCACCGATCACCACCGGCCCGAGGATGCGCGCCCCCGCGCCGAGGACAGCACCGTCGCGGACCGTGGGGTGCCGCTTCACCGGGTCCATCGAGCGACCCCCCAAGGTCACACCGTGATAGAGCATGACGTCGTCGCCGACCTCAGCCGTCTCACCGATCACCACGCCCATGCCGTGATCGATGAAGAAGCGCGCCCCTATGATGGCGCCCGGGTGGATCTCGACGCCGGTCAGCGAACGGGTCACTTGCGACAGCAAACGTGCGGGCAACTGCATACGCCCACCACGCTGCCACAGACGATGCGTGACGCGGTGCGCCCACAGGGCGTGCAAGCCAGGGCTGGCCAATGCCATCTCCCACCGATTTGTGGTGGCAGGGTCGCGGACCAGCGCAGCATCGATGTCCTCGCGAATACCTGCCCAGGCCCGTTGCACCGGGCTGCCCATCAGTCCGTCATGCCCTCGAACAGCACCGTTGACAAATAGCGCTCGCCGAAGTCACAGACGATCACGACGATGGTCTTGCCAGCGTTTTCGGGGCGTTTGGCGACCTGCAAGGCCCCCCACACGTTTGCGCCGGTCGAGATGCCCGACAAGATCCCTTCCTGCGTGGCCAAGGCGCGCGCCGTGGTCAACGAGTCCTCCAACGTGACGTCCACGACCTCGTCGTACAACTCCGTATCCAGAATGTCCGGCACGAAGTTGGCGCCGAGGCCCTGGATCTTGTGCGGACCTGGCTGGCCGCCGCTGAGGATGGGGCTGTCGGCCGGTTCGATGACCACGAGACCGATGTCCGGCTTCTGCTCGCGCAGATAGCGTCCCGCCCCAGTGATCGTGCCGCCGGTGCCCACGCCTGCGACGAAGATATCGACCTGGCCATCGGTGTCTTCCCAGATTTCCGGGCCGGTCGTGGCCCGGTGCACGGCCACATTGGCTGGGTTGGCGAACTGTCGAGCGCGCACAGCACCTCGCTCTTGCGCGATCTCCTCGGCCTTGGCGACGGCGCCTTTCATGCCCTCTGGCCCTGGGGTCAGCACAAGTTCAGCACCATAGGCCCGCAACAGCGCGCGGCGTTCCAGGCTCATCGTCTCGGGCATGGCCAACACGACCCTGAAGCCACGAGCCGCCCCGACCATCGCCAACGCGATCCCAGTATTTCCGGACGTGCCTTCGACGATGGTGCCCCCCGGCTTCAGCTCGCCGGCCTCGATGGCCGCGTCGATGATCGCGTTGCCGATCCGGTCCTTGACCGACGCAGCCGGATTCTGCGATTCCATTTTGACCAATACTTCCGCATCAATGCCCTCGGTGAGGCGGTTAAGGCGGACCAGCGGGGTACCGCCGATCAACTGGGTGACGTCATCGTGGACACGCACGGGATAGCTCTCTTTCGTGGGGTGATGCGGACAACATGCTCAACAAGTGATACATCCGAGTAGTTCGAGTTATTCCGGGGATCATGTCTCGTGCCGCTATGTCATCAGCGCCATTGGGCCCGTACCATTCGCGTATGCCTGCGCTGCAGATCGTCGCCATCGTCGTCGGGTTGAGCGTCACCGGAGTTGCCGTAGCCCTCTTCGTGATGGCCATCAGCCGATTCATCGCGTACTTCAAGCTCGGCCAGCCCGAGTCCCACCCGCGAATCGACCGCCCAGCCGACCGCACGATGAACCTCGTGCGCGAGGTCCTGGGCCACACCCGGATGGCACGCAAGAAGTGGGTGGCGGTGGCGCACTGGGTCGTCATGGTCTCCTTCGGGCTGCTGTTCCTGACGCTGGTCAACGCCTACGGCCAACTCTTCGACCCCGCCTTCGACCTCTGGGGATTGGCCCACTTCGCTCCGCTGGCCTGGTTGTTCGAACTGTTCGGCTGGGGTGCGATCATCGGCATTCTCACCTTGATCACGGTGCGGCAGCGCGAACACCCTCGGCAGCTCGATCGCGGGAGCCGGTTCTGGGGGTCCACCTTTTGGCAGGCGTACTTCGTGGAGGCTGTCATCCTCGGCGTCGGGGTCTGCATCGTGGCGTTGCGCGCGCTGGAGTATGCGCTGGGTATCGCCGAGGGCGAAGAGTGGGCCAGGGCGCTGAACTTCCCGCTCACTTCATGGCTCGGCAGCATGTTCGACGGGGCATCCATCGAGACGCTGGAGACCTTGATCATCCTCATTGCCCTGCTCAAGATCTTGATCTCGATGGCCTGGATGATCACCATCGCGCTCACGATGACCATGGGCGTGGCGTGGCACCGGTTCCTCGCGTTCTTCAACATCTACTTCAAGCGTGAGGCCAGCGGTCGGACCGCCTTGGGACCGCTGGACCCCGTCGCGGTGGCCGGCAAACCGGTTGACTTTGAGACGATCGAAGACCTCGACGAGGATGCCGCACTGGGGGTCGGCAAGGTCGAAGACTTCACCTGGAAGGGGCTGCTCGACTTCTCTACCTGTACCGAGTGCGGCCGCTGCCAGGAGCAGTGCCCCGCTTGGCATACCGACAAGCCACTTTCCCCAAAGATGCTGGTGTTGGCCCTGCGCAACCACCACCACGAGAAGGCACCATGGCTGCTGGCCAGCGACGAGCAACGCGAAGCGGCCGAGAAAGGCCAGCCGCACTCCATCCCCGAGTCCGCAGTCGCAGCAGCTGCACGCCCATTGGTCGGCAAGGTCGAGGGCGACCCAGCGCTGTCAGCCGCAGGCGCGGTCATCGACACCGACGTCCTGTGGTCATGCACCACCTGCGGCGCGTGCGTCGAGCAATGCCCGGTGGACATCGAGCACGTCGACACCATCGTGGACATGCGGCGATACCAGACTTTGATCGAGTCGGCCTTCCCCAAGGAGCTCGGTGGGTTGTTCAAGAACCTGGAGAACAAGTCAAACCCGTGGGGTATGTCGGCTCGGGCGCGGATGGACTGGGCCAAGGGCCTGGACTTCGAAGTGCCGCTGGCTGGTGGTGACACAGACAATATGGCAGACATGGACTATTTATTTTGGGTCGGCTGCGCTGGTGCCTACGAAGACCGGGCGAAGGCCACCACCCAGGCGGTCGCAACGCTGCTGCACATGGCGGACGTGAAGTTCGCTGTGCTCGGTGACGGCGAGACCTGCACCGGCGACCCGGCCCGACGATCTGGAAACGAGTTCCTCTTCCAGATGTTGGCGGCCCAGAACGTCGAGGTGTTGAACGAGATCAACACGACCAAGATCGTGGTGACCTGCGCTCACTGCTTCAACACGCTCAAGAATGAATATCCTCAGCTGGGCGGCAACTTCGAGGTGGTGCACCACACCCAATTGCTGAACCGGTTGGTCCGTGAGAAGCGGCTGACCCCGGTCGCCCGACCCGCCGAGGCCAACAGCGCAGGGGTGGCCTCCACCGCTGAGAGCGTGACCTATCACGATCCGTGCTACCTCGGTCGGCACAATGGCGTCTATGCCCCGCCGCGTGAGTTGATCGGGGCGCTGCCTGGCGTGGAATTCAAAGAGATGCCGCGCAACAAGGAGAAGTCGTTCTGTTGCGGTGCCGGTGGCGCGCGGATGTGGATGGACGAAAAGCTCGGCACCCGGATCAACATGAACCGCACCGAGGAGGCGCTGGCAACTGGCGCTGATCGGATCGCCATCGGATGCCCGTTCTGCCGCGTGATGCTCTCCGACGGCCTGGCACAGAAGCAGGCTGAGGATGCGCGCGATGAGATCGAGGTGGTCGACGTCGCCCAGATGCTGCTAGCCGCGGTCAACCGAGCAGAGCCCACCCCCGCCGACGACGCCCCGGTCGGGAGCGGCTAAGCGGCACACGTGCAAGATCTGGCCGATTTCCCTCGGCGCGTCAGCGGCCACACCGCGCATATGCACGATTCAGCCGATTTCCCTCGGCGCGTCAGCGGCGCGAAACGCCCCACCGCATCGGCTGATCCGAGATAGTGAGGCGTTTCGTGGTGATGTTGCGGGCTTAGCCCATGTTTTCGTCGACGAAGGTCTGGGCCACGTCGCCGGGGTCTTCACCGTCCGAGACGACCTTGGCCAGCAGATCCGTCAGTTGCTCGGTGTCGAGCGCACCGGAGACTGTATTCAGCGTCTCGGTCACCGTGTCATTGTTCGCGTCCTTGGTGATCAGGGGAACGATGTTCTGCGCGACAAAGAGGCTCTCGGGGTCTTCCAACACCACGAAGTCGTTTTTGACGATCGAGGGGTCGGTGGAGAAGATGTTGGCCGCGTCGACCTGACCGTTCTTCAGCGACTGCACCGACAGGTTGGCCCCGGCAGCCAGCGGGCGGAAGGCCGAGAACTCCAGGCCATACACCTCTTTGAGCCCGGGCACACCGGTGTAGCGCTCTTCCCACTCCGGCGGACCGCCGAGCACCAGGTCACCGGCCACCGGCTCCAAGTCGCCAATCGACTTCAGGCTGTATTCGTCGGCAGTCTCCTGCGTAACGACCACCGCGTCCTTGTCTTCGGCGTCTGAGGGCTCCAAAACGGTCAGGTCCTCCGGCAGCGACTCCTGCAGCTCGGCGTACACCCCGTCGGGGTCCGTGGCTTCGGCGTCGGGGTTGAAGTACAGCGTCAGCGCACCGGTGTATTCGGGAATCAGGTCGATCGAGCCGTCTTTGAGACCAGCGATGTAAGTCTCCCGGTTGCCGATGTTGAGGCGTTGTTTGACCTCGACCCCTTCGCCCTCGAGGGCGGCGGTGTAGATCTCGGCAAGGAGGACATTTTCGGGGAAGTTGGCCGAGCCAATGGTGATCGACCCCGCGTCAGCGGCAGCGGACGATCCGCCCTCCTCTTCACCCCCCGAGCTGTCCAGCGGGTCATCGGATCCGCCGCAGGCGGACAAGGTGAGACCGGTGAGTAGGGCAGCAGCCAGCGCAGTCGTACGTGTCATGAGGTCCTCCAGATGAGGTAGTCAGGGCGAGTCAGTTGTGGCTAAACCGGGTGAAACGACAAATCGTTGAACTAAACCAAACACGAAATCGATGCCCAAAGCCAACGCAGCCACCAAAAGCGCCCCTCCGGCCATCTCCGCGTAGTCCTGTGTTGCCTGGCCATCGATGAGATAACGGCCGAGGCCGCCCAACCCCACGATGGCGGCAATAGTGGCCGTGGCAATGATCTGCAGCATGGCCGATCGCATCCCGGAAAAAATTAGCGGCATCGCACACGGGATCTCCACCTGGGCGAGCACCTGCGAACCCGTCATACCCATTCCCTTGGCCGCATCGCGCGCTGCCGGATCGACCTGCTGCACACCAGAATAGACCCCCGAGAGGATCGGTGGGATGGCCAGGATGAACAGCACGATCAGCGACGGCACCTCAAAGGCGGCTTCACCATCGAGGCGAGGCAACAAAAGCAGCACTGCGATGAACAACACCCCGAGCGAGGGAATCGCGCGGAAGGCTCCCGCCAAATTCACCACCACGACTCGGCCGCGACCGGTGTGTCCGATGTAGAGCCCGAGCGGGATCGCCACCAGTGCCGCTAAAAACAGAGCTATCAAGGAATATCGCAAATGCGCCATGGTCTGCGACACGATGCCGCGGTCCCCTTGCCAATTGGCAGGGTTAGTGAGCCACTCGAAGACAGTAGAGATCATGCTGCGCCCACACTCTGCCACGGGGTCAACAACTTCGTCGCGACCAGAATCAGTGCGTCAAAGATCAGCGCCAACAGCACACATGCGAAGACCCCGACGAGAATAGGCCCCATGGCGTTGCGGTTGAAGCCATCAGTGAAGAGACTGCCAAGTTGTTGCACACCGACCAGGGCGGCCACCGACACGATCGACACATTGCTCACCGCCGCGACCCGCAACCCAGCCGAAATCACCGGGACGGCCAGCGGCAACTCCACCATGAAGAGTCGACGCAACGGCGAGAATCCCATGGCGGTCGCGGCTTGGCGCACGTGATCGGGCACCGCCATCAGACCATCGGCCACCGTGCGGGTCAACAGCGCGATCGTATAGACGGTCATGGCAACGACGACATTGATCGGATCCAGGATTCGAGTGCCCAGGATCCCCGGGAGCAGGATGAACAAGGCCAGCGACGGGATCGTGTACAGCAGACCAGTGCTGGCGATGACCGGGGCATAGAGCCAGCGTTTCCGCAACGCCAACCAGCCGAGCGGAATCGCCAGCAGCAACCCGATCAACAGCGGCAGACCGGCGAGATAGATGTGCTGGACCGTGAGGCTGACGATCTCATCCAGCGGCACACCCCACAGCCTCACTCGGACTCTCCACTCTCGCTCGAGGGGCCACTTCGCAGCGAAGCGCGCCCCGACTCGCCAGTGTCCAAGTCGTCGTCGTGGGTGCGGATGCTGTCGCCACTGGGGCGCGGAACGGCCTCGATCACGGTCAGCACCTCGACAGCACGGACCGTCCCAAGCAACGTGCCTTTGTCGGTGACGACGCCACGACCACTGGGTGACGACAACGCAGCATCCAACAACCCCCGAAGTGAGCCGTCGCGCTCGGCTAAGGTCCCCCCCAACTGCAGATCCTGCATGCGCACCGGTCCGCTCACCTCATCGCGGTTGACCCAGCCCAAGGGCCGGCCGTCCTCGCCCACCACGAGACGCCAAGGGTCGTCGTCGAAATTCGCGGTGTCGCCGAGGGCAACAGAATCCTCGGTATGCAACGGCACGTCGGCGTGCTGAAAGCTCAGCGCACGATAACCCCGGTCTCGTCCGACGAACGAGGCGACGAAGTCATCTGCCGGGTGGGCCAGCAGGTCATCCGGGGAACTGAACTGGGCCAGTTGGCCACCCTCGCGGAGCACGGCAATACGGTCACCGAGTTTGATGGCTTCATCGATGTCGTGGGTGACCATGACGATGGTTGTGCCGAGCGATTCCTGGAGTTTGAGGAACTCATCTTGCAATACCTCGCGCACCACCGGGTCCACCGCGCTGAACGGCTCGTCCATCAGCATCACTTCGGGGTCGCCAGCCAGCGCCCGGGCAACCCCGACGCGCTGCTGCTGGCCGCCGCTGAGTTGTCCCGGGTAGCGCTTGGCGTAATCGCCACCCAAGCCGACCAGCTCCAGGACTTCCATGGCCCTGCTACGGGCCTTGGCCTTGTCCCACTTCAGCAGCGAGGGCACGGTCATCACGTTGGACAGCACAGTCCGGTGCGGGAACAGGCCAGCATGCTGAATGACGTAGCCGATGCCCCGGCGCAATTCAGCAGGCTTGATGCTCAGCGCATCCTGACCGTTGATGAAGATGCGGCCCGAGGTGGGCTCAATCATCCGGTTGATCATCCGCAGCGAGGTGGTCTTGCCACATCCCGAGGGTCCGACCAACACCGTGATCTTGCCCTCCGGAGCCTCCAGCGACAGGTCGTCGACTGCGGTAGTCCCATCGGCAAAGCTTTTGGTGACTCCCTCGAGGCGAATCATCCAGTAGACCCTAGCCTGCGCCTCCGACAGCCGCCCCCCGAGGTCCCGCGCTCCCGGGTCAGGCCCAGGCGAAGCGCTGTCGGTAGGTGGAGAGGAATATCCCGACGATCAGTGAGAAGTGGTGCCCGATTCGTCATTGACTTTGCGGGCGAAGGGGCGCCACGACATGTACTGCCGCGCGGCCATACTCTGCACGGTGTGCTCAGCATCTGAGTGGTCGATGAGCCATGCCAGCAGGCCGCGCATCGACGACTGAGTCCGTGCGCGCACGACGCCGAAGGCACGGCATACCACTGGGGTATGCCGTGTCTTCAGATCTGTGAGCGGTGAAAGTTGCTGAACGAGCGACTCGCGGTCGGGCCGCGCTGTCCCTGGTAGTGCGAGCCTTTGGCCTGCGAGCCGTAGGGGTGCTCACTCGGTGAAGACAGTTGGAAGAAGCACAACTGGCCGATCTTCATGCCGGGGTGCAGCACGATCGGCAGGGTGGCGACGTTGCTGAGCTCGAGGGTCACGTGCCCGGTGAAGCCGGGGTCCACGAAGCCGGCTGTCGCGTGGGTCAACAATCCCAACCGGCCTAGCGACGACTTGCCCTCGACCCTGGCCGCGATGTCGTCGGGCAGCGTGATGGTCTCGTATGTCGAACCGAGTACGAACTCCCCCGGGTGCAGCACAAAGGTCTCGGTGGGGTCGACCTCGACCAATCGAGTCAGATCGGGCTGATCAAGCGCGGGGTCGATGACCGGGTACTTATGGTTGTCGAACAAACGGAAATAGCGGTCGAGGCGGAAGTCCACGCTGGAGGGCTGCACCATCTGCGGATCCCAAGGATCCAGACGCACCCGACCTGAGTCGATTTGGGTGTGAATGTCGCGATCCGAAAGCAGCACCGGCACAGCCTAGCGCTCGTTTGGAGGCGGGAGTGGATGGTCGGTTAGACTTCCTCGGCACTGCCGCGCGGGCGTAGTTCAATGGTAGAACATCAGCTTCCCAAGCTGAATACGCGAGTTCGATTCTCGTCGCCCGCTCTCACATCCGCTCGGAGGTCAATCGTGTCCTCTGCGCCACGGCCGGTTGCCAAGTTCCAGATCACCGAAGCGCTCGTGACGCAACTGCTCATCGAGCAACACCCGGACCTGGCGGAACTCCCGCCGAGATTCGTTGCCGGCTGGGACAACGCGGTCTTTTCAGCTCGGCGATCGGTATGCAGTCGGTTGTCCAGGCGACGGGTTGCCGCACGTTTGATGGAGGTGAATCGGGCCAAGGATCCACGCCCGGCGAGCAGAAGCACGCACCGACCACTACCGGTGAGCGCAGCGTGCTCTGCCCATGATCCACACCGGCGAGGTGTAGAACAGGTCATCGAAGGCCAACCGAAACGTCTGCTCGATGCTTAGACCGCGAACCCACGGCAACGTGCTGGGAGAGATCGACCTCGGGAACGGTCATCCCTGAGGGGCCTCAGCGACGGCCGTAGACGACCTTGACGATGGTGCCGAGCAACTTCTCGGTCCCTTTGGTGCGGTTGAACGTCGTGAGCGCGAGCAGCGCCGGGAACCGCTTGGCCACCACTGCCTGCGCGGTGGCGAACTCCCGCAGACCGTCTTCGCCGTGCACCCGGCCAAAGCCAGAGTCCCCGATGCCGCCAAAGGGGGACGACGGCAACTCGGCGGTCGCAAAGACGGCATTGACCGAAACCATCCCGGTCCGCAGCCGCTCAGCGATCTGCCTGGCCTGCGCGCCGGCATACACCACCGCCGCCAGGCCGTACTTGCTGTCGTTGGCCACCCGCACCGCCTCGTCCATGTCGGGCACCGACTCCACCGTCATCGTGGGGCCGAAGGTCTCCTCTTGGTTGGCCAACGCGTCGTGCGGCACGTCGGTCAAGATCGTCGGTTGCACCACGCCGTCCTTGGTCGCCGGCCCACCGAGGGCTATGTGGCCGCCGCGCTCGAGGGCATCGGCGACGTGGCTTTCCACGACTCCTACCTGCGACGGCAACGTCATCGGCCCGAGTTGGGTGTCATCACTCGCCCCCGCGTGCACGCGCTCGACTTCAGCGGTGAGTTTGGCCAAGAAGTCGGCATACACCCGCTCGTGCACGATGATGCGCTCGGTGCCGATACACGCTTGACCCGCGTTCATGAGTGCTCCCCAGGCAGCGCCCTCAGCTGCAGCGTCGAGGTCAGCGTCTTCGTCAACGATGAGCGCGTCCTTGCCGCCGCATTCGGCGACCATCGGCGTCAGGCTCTCTGCACACACGGCCCTCACCTTCTTGGCTGTAGCCGTGGACCCGGTGAAGGCAACCTTGTCGACGCCCGAGCGCACCAACGCGGTGCCGACCTCGCCGCGGCCGGTCACCAGTTGCAGCACCGGGTGCTCCGGCACGACCTGTGCGAAGGCGTCCACCAGCCAGGCTCCGACACCCGGCGTGAGTTCACTGGGCTTGAAGACCACGGTGTTGCCGGCTGCGAGCGCCGACACGATCGCACCCAGCGGGGTGAAGACCGGGAAGTTCCACGGCCCGATGACGCCGACCACGCCATAGGGGTGGTAGGTCACTGTGCCCGACAGGTGCGGCGATAACAGGCTTGATGCGGTGCGGTGACGGCCGAGGACGCGCGGCGCGTGCTTGCCCACCCAGGCGACGTGACCGAGCGCCAACGCGATCTCCAGATGAGCATCAGCGGTCGGTTTGCCGGTTTCGGCAGCGACCAGATCTGCCAGTTCATCGGTGCTGCGCGCCATCATCCCGTTGAACCGATCCAGCCGGTCCCGGCGCTCTTTGAAAGTCAGCTCTGCCCACCACGCGGCGGCTGCTCTGGCTCGGCCAGTGGCTGCCTGCACCTGTGCGGGCGTGTGCATCGGATAGGTGCCGATGACCTCCTGCGTGCGGGGGTTGAAGACGTCAAAGGTCTCCTCGGTGTCCGGCGCGTGCTGTGTCGCGGTCATCTCTGCCTCCGTGGGGTTGGTCGGCTGAGCGTAATACTGGAACCATGACAGACCCTGTGCTGGACGCCCTGGCGGGGCTTGAACACTCCGTCGTGCCGTGTGATCCCGACCTCGCCGACACTGCTGCCTTTTGCGAGGCTTACGGCTATGCGCTCGATGATTCGGCCAATGCCATCTTGGTGGTGGGCAAGTCCGCCGAGCGGCCCATCGTGTGTTGCGTCGTGCTCGCCTCGACCCGCCTGGATGTCAATGGCGCTGTGCGCAAGCGACTCGGCACACGCCGCGCCTCGTTTGCCGGCGCTGACGAAACGATCGAACGATCCGGGGGTATGCAGATCGGTGGCGTGACACCGTTCGGCTTGCCTGTCGGCATACCGGTCTGGATCGATGCGGCCGTGATGACCCGCGAGCAGGTCATCGTCGGTGGTGGCTCCAGGGACCGCAAGATCCTCTGCCCTCCCGCGTCATTGGCTGCCCTGGCTGACGCTGACATCGTGCAGGAGCTCGCGACCCGGTGACGCGGT
>JBBSNC010000074.1:0-11597 GCA_038232855.1 Actinomycetales bacterium | reverse complement strand
CGAGGCTGTCCCGGCATACAACAAGAAGGGCCCGCTCGGTATGTCGTATCGCTCGCGCCACCCTGCGCTCACGTCCGGCGAGGGGTCCTCTACACAGAAGGTCTCGGTGTCGATCCCGTTCGGGACAACGTGAACGGTGCGTGCGCCCATCTCGCGAACACGGTCGGCGACACCATCGGAGACCGCGATCACGCTCATCGCCCCGCGAAGCGCCCACGACTCCAATCCTCGTAGTGCCGACAGCACCCAGGGCGGGGCACCGGTCGACGCGCTCGCATCCGACCAGACGTCCGCTGCGTAGTAGACGTACGGGATCCGACGCCGGGTGAGGGCCGAGCGCACCCCGGTGATACACCGCACCACCGCGCCCGTTGTTGGCGGCGGTTCAACCACCACGACATCGGGACGCTGGGCAACCAACAGTCGCCACGCCAGCGGCACATCGAAACTCAGGTACGGGAGATACCCACGTACATACCCCGCAGCATCGCGCATCGCCGGCCAGCGCTTGACCCGCAACGCCTCAGTCTCGCTGAACATCAGGAAGCCATCACGGCTGGTTGTCGTTAGTACCTCGACGCTCGCGCCCCGATCTCGCAAGGCCGAGACCAGTGCCTGCAGCCGAAACGCGGCCGCAGCCCGATCTGGGGCGAAGATCCGGGTGGCCAGCAGGACGCGCATCAACGCGGCGCAGAAACAGTCATCACGGTGTCAGTGGCCGCAGATGCCAGGATGGCTTCGACGACCTCGAGCGTGTGCACTCCTTCGTGCATCGACACCACCAGGGACTGCACCAGCGGCTCGCCCCGCAGCACGTCGCGGAAGTTCTCCTGCTCCACCAGCAGCGGCTCCCGCTGCGCCACGGCATACCTCATGGAGTCGCCGACTGAGACGCCACGGAACCTGGCGGCCTGGTCCCAATCCGAACTCACGTCGCCATTGGCGTGGAAGGTGAGATCGCCCGTCAACATGTTGGCCACGAGCGCACCCTTCTCCCCGGTCGCTACCGTCGTACGGACCTTCATCGGCGACAGCCAGTTGACGGTGTGCGTCACGATGATCCCGTTGGCCAGTCGACCGGTCGCCACGACCATGTCTTCGTGTTCACGACCTGACCGGTGGGCGACCTGGCCGGAGACCACCGCATACCGGCTGTCCGCAATCCACGCAGTCAGGTCGATGTCATGGGTCGCCAAGTCCTTGACCACTCCAACGTCGGCGATCCGCGCCGGGAACGGCCCCTGCCGAGACGTTGCCATTTGATATACCTCCCCCAGCTCACCGGTCGCGATGCGCCTACGCATCTCCAGCAGCGCGGGGTTGCATCGCTCGACATACCCCACGCACCCCACGAGTCCAGCGTCGGCGAAAGCATCGGCCACGCGGCGACCCGAGGCGGCCGTCGCAGCGATCGGCTTCTCCACCATGGCATGCACGCCCGCCTCGGCAAGTGTGAGCGCGACCTCTTCGTGCAGATAGGTCGGCACTGCCACCATGGCCGCGTCGATGCCCTCGGCGATGAGGGCATGCACATCGGGCAGCACGTTCAGCCCGGCCGCAACGGCGTGCTGATCGCCATACGGATCAGCCAGCGCCACCAATTCCATGCCCTCAACCTGGCGAATCACCCGGGCATGGTGCCGGCCCATCGCCCCGAGCCCAATCAGACCCATCCGGATCATCAGGCACCTGCCCGCAGGACTGCATTGACGGCTTCGACGACTCGGTCGCGATCGCTGTCGCTGATCGAAGGATGCACCGGCAACGACATCACCTCCGCGGCGGCACGCTGGGTCTGCGGCAAGTCCTGGCCCGTGGCGAAGCGCGCCAGCGATGTCAGTTCGTGATTCGGCGTCGGGTAGTACACGCCACTGCCCACCTGGTGCTCCTCGCGCAGCGCCTGCACAATCCGGTCCCGCTCGGCGCTCGATGCCCCGACGACGCGGACCGTGTACTGGTGGTAGACGTGCGTGCAGCCATCCCTGACCACCGGCACGCGGACACCCTGCAGATGCGCGTCAAAGAAGGCCGCGTTGGCGCGGCGGTTCGCCGTCCACGCTTCGATCTTGCCCAGTTGCACACGGCCGATGGCCGCGTGAATGTCGCTCATCCGCGCATTGAACCCCACCACCTCGTTGGCGTGTTGCCGTTCCATGCCCTGGTTGCGCAACAGCCTGACTGCGCGAGCCACGTCTTCAGTGGCGCACGAAACCATGCCGCCCTCGCCTGCCGTCATGTTCTTCGTCGGATACAGGCTGAACATGCCGAACGTGCCCAGCGACCCAACGGGCGCGCGATGATAGCTCGCACCATGTGCCTGGGCAGCATCCTCAAACAGGTGCAGCCCGGACGCGCGCGCGACGTGCGCAAGCGGGTCCATCTCGGCAGGGTGGCCATACAGGTGGACCGGCATGATCGCGGCAGTGCGCTCGGTCAGTGCCTGGGCGACGCACTCAGGGTCGAGCGTGAAAGTGTCCGGTTCGATGTCTGCGAAGACCGGCGTCGCACCGGTCAACGCCACTGCGTTGGCAGTGGCGGCGAAGGTGAAAGACGGGACGATGACCTCATCCCCCGCTCCGATGCCAGCGGCAAGCAACCCCAGGTGCAGCCCCGAGGTGCCAGAGTTAACCGCCACGCACGTCCGTCCGGCCACGAGCTGATCAGCGAACTCCTGCTCGAAGGCCGCCACCTCGGGGCCTTGGGCGATCATGCCTGATCGCAAGACCCGATCCACGGCTGCCCGTTCGGCGTCACCGATGATCGGCTTGGCCGCCGGGATCAACTCGCGTTTAGTCATGCCGCAGCTCCGTGGCTGCTGCGCTCGGGGCAAGGCCCCCGTCGCTGAGGTGGTAGGTGGCACCAGTGGCGGGGCAGACCCATTCGCCGTCAGGGCGCTCGCTCAGCGGTTGACCTGCCTCACCGACCCAACCGACCTGACGCGCCGGCACCCCCACGACCAGGGCGTATGCCGGCACGTCCCGCGTGACTACCGCCCCGGCTCCCACGCTGGCCCACTCGCCGATCCGGACCGGAGCCACCACGACGGCGCGAGCGCCCACCGAGGCACCCCGGTCAATGCTGACCCCCACGGCCTGCCAGTCCTGCGCGCTCTTGCGGGAGCCGTCGGTATTGATCGCCCGCGGGAACGTGTCGTTGGTCAACACCGCCGCCGGTCCGATGAACACCCCGTCGCCCAGGTCGGCGGGCTCGTAAACCAAGGCGTAATTCTGGATCTTGCAGTGCTGCCCCACGCGCACGCCGCTGCCGATGTAGGCGCCTCGGCCGATGACACATCCAGCCCCGATCACTGCGTCTTCGCGCACTTGGGCCAAATGCCAGATTGAGGTGTCCTCCCCCAGGTGGGCGCTTGCGGCGACATCCGCGCTCGCCATGATGTGTGTCTTCGACACGAGGCAGACTCTCTTCTCAGTGGTAGGTGCGCCAGAATGCACGCATGACTGTATCCCCCCCGGCCAGCAATGCCGTGGTGGTGATCCCCCTGTTCAACGAGGCACCAGTCATCTCCGAGGTGGTCCAGCGTGCGCGGCAGGCCTTTTCCCTGGTCGTCTGTGTTGATGATGGCAGCACCGACGCTTCAGCGGAGCATGCCGAAGCAGCGGGTGCGGTGCTCGTACGCCATCCCTTCAACTTGGGGCAAGGCGCCGCGTTACAGACAGGAATTTCCTACGTGCTGCAGGCCACCGACGTGGCCTACCTGGTGACCTTTGACGCAGACGGGCAGCACCAGGTGCAGGACGCGCAGGCCATGGTGGCGCGCGCCGTGCATGATGACCTGGCCATTGTCTTCGGCTCGCGATTCCTCGATGCTCGGACCACTCCAGGGCGGTTGCGCCGGATCGTGTTGAAGACGGCGGTCTGGATCACCAACCAGCAGACTGGCATGCGTCTGTCCGACGCGCACAACGGGCTGCGCGTGATTCGGCGTGATGCCGCAGCCCGGCTAGATCTGCGGCAAAACCGGATGGCTCACGCCACCGAAATCGTGTTGCAACTCGGGCGCACAAGGTTGCCGTGGGCCGAGCACCCGGTGCACGTGCTGTACACCGATTACTCTCGGGCCAAAGGTCAGTCGTTGATTAACTCAGTGAATGTGTTGATCGACTCCATCCTCAAATAGGCGGACAACACCATGCTTGACCAGCCACTGATCAAGGCCATCCTGCTCATCGCCATCGTGGGGGTGACGGTGCTGTTGACCCGGTCGACGGCAGGCGCGAGACACCAGGCCGTTCGCCGCATGGCGCTGATCGCCTTCGTCTTGCTGGCCGTCGTCGCAGTGCTATTTCCACCGTTCTTGACTCAGGTGGCCCACGTTGTCGGCGTGGGTCGAGGCGCTGACCTGCTGCTCTATGGTCTGACGGTGACGTTTTTGGGCTACGTGGCCACCAGTTACCGCCGGCTTCGGCAGATGGAACACCAGGTCACGACGCTGGCCCGCGAGATTGCGCTTCGCCACGCTCCACCACCCACTGAGGCCCCCCAGACCTCCTGACCGCTGTGCGCGGCATACCCGCTTGCATAACCCGATATGCCGCGCGGATCGGTCACTGGCCGATCAGTGCGGCCGCGGCACCGAGGCACCGGTCGTATGTGGATCGGTCACCGCAGACAAGCAGCCCGGCTGAGCTCCGCTGCGGGGAGAAATCCTGGCCCTCCACCGTGCCGACATACCCACCCGCCTCGGCCACCAATAGCGCCCCTGGGGCGTGGTCCCACGCCAACGGTGTGCCATAGAGCAGCAGATCTGCCGCCCCTTCGATGAGCTTGGGGTAGTCCACTCCACAACACACCCACGTCAGGTGCAAGGGGCCGACATCGCCGAGTTGCTGCCCGATCCAGGAACGCGTTGACGTTGCCGCGATGACCTCGCTGCCGCTGACCGCCACTGGCTCGCGACTCAGCCGCTGACCATTGCGCCAGCTGCCGCCGCCTCGCTCAGCCACGTAGGCCACCTCGAGCTGTGGCTGCCAAATCCAGGACCGGACGCCAAGGCCATCGCGTAATTCGGCCACCATGACCGCGTGGTCCGGCGAGCCGTGGACGAAGTTCCTGGTGCCATCGATGGGGTCGATCGTGAATGCGTGCTCGGCGCCCTCGAAGCCCCGCAGGATGCTGGGATCAGCCGCGCTGGCCTCCTCACCCAAGACCAGCGCCGAAGGATAGGCATCGTGCAATACTCGCGTGATGGCCGTCTCGGCCTCCCGATCCGCGACCGTCACCAAGTCCCCTGGTCCCTTCTCATCGATCTGGGCGGCGGACAAGGCCCGAAATCGAGGGTTGATGAACTCCTCGGCAGTTTCTTGCAAGAGCATCAGGATCGATTCCGTCTTCACCCGCCCAGCCTACGGAGGCTTGACCGTAGTATCAGAACCGCGGGTTTATCGGTGCCACCCGTGTATCAAATATGGCGGTGAGTCCTCTGAGCATGTGACACGACAACCCGAAGCGACACAGCCCACTCTCCAAGGAGAACCCATGCGCCTGTCCAAGCCCACGAAATACCGAGTCATGCCCCTCGTCTGGCAGTGACGCTGTTGGCTGGGTGCGGCAGTGATGATCCGGAAGTCACCTCGGTCCGGACCACGCAAGAGTCAGCCACCTAGCCTGCGCAGACCGCCAGCGACGAAGCCACACAGGTTGCGACAACCGAGCCGGACACAGCCCTGCAGCCGGCCGAAGTGGCGTTGGACTCCTCCATCTTCTGGGGCCAGCATCGCTACGACCTCGGCACCGCCACTCTCACGCCAGAAACGGGAGGCGGCACGCTGCGCGTCGATGTCCTGGTGGAGAATCTCAGCGATGAAGCGGCCACTCCCCGCGGTTCCGATGTGTGGTTGGCGCTCAATGATCTGGCCAGCGGATACTCCAGCAACAACTTTGACGCGACCCCACCGAAGGCCAAAGTCGCCGGCAATCTCGAGTTTTTCGTCGACGAGCAGTTCGAGATGGATTCGGCCGTGCTGCACTTCGGAGAGTTGACTGAGAATGACTCCACCGTGCCGCTCAACGGCGACACCGTCTCGACCGCAGAAGCCCAACAGATCGACCCACCGGCCGCGGGATCCAATGCGAAGTGGACCATCACCCCCTCGGCAGTGACCCTGCACCCACAAGACATGTGGTCCGGATATCCCGTGGAGCAGGGTCAGGCCTTCATGGTGGTTGATGTGGTCGCGACCCTGAATGAGACCGACACCAGACCGCTGCACATCGGCACCTCCGACTTTTCCCTGACATTGCCAGATGGGACGTCGGCCCCCGCACCCGGTGGCGGATATCCGGGGATCAACGAGGTCGTCGACGGCGGCCAGAGCACGCCCGAGGTTTCGATGGCCTTCACCGTGCCGCTCGATGCCGCCGGTGACTACGTCCTGACCTACCTTCCGGCAGATGACCCGATCGAAATGCCCTTCACCGTCGAGTAGCCCTTCGCCAACCGGCGCCACGACAGCCCCATACTGACGTGGCGCCGCTGCGGCCAGCCAGGAAGTCGACAACCAGGGCTGAGATGGCCACCACCGCAGCAAGAACGGCAACTGCGATCCGGACCCACCGATTCCCCAACCAGGGCCACCGGGAATCCAAACCGGACGTCCAGGTCAACCAATAGACGACGGTTGTGACGCCTAGCACGATGGCAACAACACCTGCCCATCCGCCCCAGTGCGTGTGGTCCGCGAGCACATCGCTGACTTGCGATCGCCCCTCGACGAAGTTTTCCCCCGCCTCCTTTGTCAACCAGGTTGCGATCGCGGTGCCGATGCCCAGCAACGGCAGCCCCCAGCCAATCCAGTGGCGGAAGCGGGGCACCGCAAGGCATGCCAGCAGCGCAGTGCCATTGGCCGCCAGCAGCACCACGGCGGCATGCACCATCAGCGGGTGAAGTGGCAGACCGTCGATCATGGCGTGCTCCTGTTGTGGCTCGGCACCGAATCTATACGGCGCCACATCTATATCGGCAGCGATGCCAGATTCACGTCCCTTGTGCGCCCTGGGCATTCGCTGACAGGCAAATAATAGATTGCGCGCGATGGCACCAGCGCTGCACGCTGGATGTCTGATGCCTCTTTCCCCTTCGGCCCTCGGCGATCTCGACCCGTTCTTTGTCTGCGACTACACCCCGCACGAAGACGGTGCAGTCAGCGACCCAGCCGGCCCGCAGCAACGAGGCACCACCTATTGGGACGTGACGAAAGGTAGTCGGGGGCCACAGCCGTTACCGGCCTGGGTCATCGTCGACGCTGGAGCCGTCGACACGGAGCTAGGAGTGCTCAAGACCGGCAAAGAGGCTGACGTCTTCTTGCTTGAGCGGAGCGCCACTGATGGAACAGGGCTGAGCACGTTGATGGCCGCCAAACGCTATCGAGATGTGAGTCACCGCAGCTTTCAGCGCAGCACCGCATACACCGACGGTCGCCGGATGAAGAAGAGCCGCGACGCGCGTGCGCTTGCACGCGGATCGACATACGGCAAGGAGCTGGCCGCCGGTCAGTGGGCGTATGCCGAATTCGACGCCTTGAAGCGCTATTGGTCCGCCGGCCTGCCGGTCCCCTACCCAGTGCAGTTGGATGGCACCGAGATCCTGATGGAATTCATCGGTGACGGACACGGTGGCGCGTCCCCCCGCCTGGCGCAGTTGCGACCAGACGCCAAGGTGCTCGAAGGGTACTTCGCGCAGTTCGTCGCGGCCGTCACCATGCTGGCCACGCACGGGGCAGCGCACGGTGACTTGTCCCCCTACAACGTGTTGGCCGACGGTGCCGACATTGTGATCATCGACCTGCCCCAGGTGGTCGACCTTGTCGGCAACCCGCGGGGACGCGAATTTCTGATGCGCGATTGCCACAACATGTGCTCGTGGTTCACCTCGAGGGGGCTCATGGCCGATGCCCAAGACGTCTTCGACCAGGCTGTCGCAGCGATCGCCAACTAACCTCCCGACGCCCGATCACACCGCCAGGTGGTAGGTCAGGCACCAGACTGGTTGCTCAATCTGGTGGTCAGCGACGTGGTGATGCTGTCCGGAGTCAACCCAACCCGCTCCAAGACCTGCGACCGCGTCCCATGGTCGAGGAAGTCCTGCCTCACCCCGTAACACCAGACGGGGCGTCCTGGACCAGGCGCCGCTGCGACCGCATAACTGATCGCGGCACCGATCCCGCTGCCCACCACGTTGTCCTCGATCACGGCGACCGCGCTAGCGCGGGCACTCATCGCAATGAGGTGTTGCGAAACCGGCAACACCCACCTCGGATCGACAACCCGCACCGTGACTCCGTCCGCACGTAGTTTGTCCGCGACCTGAGCCGCGGTGGGTGCCATCGCCCCGATCGCCACCATCAGCACGTCACAGTCCGGCTCGGCGGCAGCGCCTTCGGACCGCGGGTCTTCGGACCGCACCTCTTCGGAAAGCACATCGATGTCGCCTTCGACACGCAGCGCAACGATGGGATCGCCCACAGTGCCTTTCGGGAACCGAATCACACTCGGACCGTCATCAATATCCACCGCTTCACGCAGCGCCATGCGGATCTGGGCACCATCGCGCGGGGCCGCCAAGCGCAGGCCCGGCACAATCGCAGCCACCGACATGTCCCACATGCCGTTGTGACTCGCCCCATCTGTCCCGGTGATCCCGGCCCGATCCAGGACGAATGTCACACCCTGCTTGTGCAGGGCGCAATCCAGCAAGAGTTGATCGAAGGCCCGGTTCAAAAACGTCGCATAGACCGCGACCACGGGATGCAATCCGGCGAAGGAGAGCCCGGCAGCCATCGTGACGGCGTGCTGCTCGGCGATCCCTACGTCGAACACGCGATCTGGAAAGCGTTGAGCGAAGGCCGCAAGCCCGACTGGAATCAGCATCGAGGCGGTGATTGCCACGATGTCATCGCGCTGCTCGGCCAAGGCAACAATCTCGTCGCTGAACTCATCAGTCCAGCCGCGCCCGGAGACCTCCAACGGAAGGCCTGTTTCGGGATTGATCACACCGACAGCGTGGAAGCGATCGGCCTCATGCACGGTCGCCGGCCGATAGCCATGCCCCTTTTCGGTGAGCGCATGCACCAGCACCACACCGCCAAAGTCCCGGGCCCGGCGCAGGGCGGTTTCCATCGCCTCGAGGTCGTGCCCATCGACCGGGCCGAGGTATTTCAACCCCAGATCCTCAAACATGCCTTGCGGGCTGACGATGTCCTTGAGGCCCTTCTTGACTCCGTGCAGCGCGCCATACATCCGCTGCCCTACGACCGGCGTGCGGCTGATGTTGCGTTTGCCCCAGCCGAGCACGTTCTCATAGCTGCGGCTAGCACGCAGGGAGGCCAAGTAGTCGGCCATGCCGCCCAGAGTGGGGGCGTAGGAGCGCTCGTTGTCATTGATCACAATGACCAGCGGCAGGTGAGGGTTGGCGGCGATATTGTTCAACGCCTCCCAGGCCATGCCTCCGGTGAGAGCGCCGTCGCCGATCACCGCAACGGTATGGCGCGTGCTCTCTCCGCGCAGCTGCCGCCCGGTCGCGATGCCGATGGCCCAAGACAACGAGGTCGAGGCATGCGAGTTCTCGACGACATCGTGCTGCGATTCGGCCCGGCTAGGGTAGCCGGAGAGGCCACCCTGCTTGCGCAGGTGGGCAAAATCGTGGCGTCCGGTAAGCAGTTTGTGCACGTAGGACTGGTGACCGGTGTCGAAGACAACCGTGTCGTTCGGGGAGTCGAAGACTCGGTGAATGGCCATCGTAAGCTCGACGACACCGAGATTAGGCCCGAGGTGACCACCGGTCGCAGAAACTGAGGCGACCAGGTATTCGCGGATCTCAGCGGCAAGGTCGGCGAGTTGTTGCTCACCCAACGCTTTGAGATCGGCGGGGCCCTTGATCGTGCTGAGCAAACCCACGAAGTGCGCACCCTTTCGGCCTTGACGGAACACCCGAGTCTACGCGTGTCCAGCCCTTAGCCTGCCAGTGGATGCTCAACGTTTGCTGGTGGGAGCACGCACAGAAAGCGACTCGTGCAGCAATTCCGCACTGCGCAAAGCCGATCGCAGGCGCAGTCCCTCTGCAGTCAACGCCTCCAGCACATCACCCAAACTGCCGGTGGGCAGTACTGGGCCGAGCTCAGGCCGGACGTCGCGCCAGGCTCCCCGCATGGCCACGAGCTCAGCCTGCAAATGCCGCACTGTGACCCAGGCGAGCGCCACCGGGTGCCGCCGCCACGCTGCATACCCCCGGTAATCGGATGGGCATTGGTCCAGCAGCCAAGCGACCGCTGCCTGCTCCCACCCCGACACTCCGGCCGGTGGCACACGCTCCGGCCATCCGGGAGGTCCACTCGACATACGAACAAGTGTACGACTTTGCGGGTGGCACTCGACGCCGGAACTGCTCACCTGGCCGCCTGGCCGCCCGGCAATGCGGCCGGCAAGGCGGCTCAGACGAGGGAACGCAGAACGAATTGCAGGATGCCGTCGTTGCGGAAGTAGGCCGCTTCACCGGGAGTGTCGATGCGCACGACTGCGTCAAAACTCACGTCGTCACCACCATCTCGAGACGCCGTCACTGCCACCGTGTCAGGCACGTCGCCCCCCTCATTCATCGCCGTGATGCCGCTGACTGAGAACGTCTCGGTGCCATCCAGGCCCAGCGATTCCGCGTTCTCGCCCTCGGGGAACTGCAACGGCAACACGCCCATCCCGATCAGGTTCGACCGGTGGATGCGCTCATAGGAGACTGCGATGACCGCCTTCACACCGAGCAACCGGGTGCCCTTAGCCGCCCAGTCGCGCGAAGATCCGGAGCCGTACTCTTTGCCGGCCAGCACCACCAGCGGCACCCCAGCCTCGGCATACGACTGCGCGGCGTCGTAGATGCTGCTCTGCTCGCCGTCGGACTCGAAGTTGGCCGTGTAACCGCCTTGCACATCTTCTAGCAACTGGTTGCGCAGCCGGATGTTGGCGAAGGTGCCACGGATCATCACTTCGTGGTTGCCGCGGCGGGAGCCATAGGAGTTGAAGTCCTTGCGGTCGATGCCGTGATCCGCCAGGTACTTCCCGGCCGGGCTGTCCGCCTTGATCGCCCCTGCGGGGCTGATGTGGTCGGTGGTCACCGAATCGCCGAGCAGCGCCAAAACACGAGCGCCGCCGATGTCCTGCAACGGATCGGGCTCGGCGCCCATGCCGTCGAAGTACGGGGGTTTGCGGACGTATGTCGAGTCGCTATCCCAGTCGAACGTGTCGCCCTCAGGCGTAGGTAGCGACGTCCAGCGCTCGTCGCCAGCGAACACGTCCGCATAGTCCTGCGTGAACATTTCCCGCGAGATGGACGAGGCAATCGTTTCTTCGACCGTCGCCGCTTCCGGCCAGATGTCGGTGAGGAAGACGTCGTTGCCGTCGTTGTCACTGCCCAGTGGCTGGGAGTCGAAGTCGAAGTCCATCGACCCGGCGAGCGTACAGTCGCGAGCGGCGTCCGCTCCAGGTGACTACAATGTCGCACATGACCGAGACCGTTGGTGTGCGGGAACTGCGCCGCGAGCTGAGTGAGTACCTGCGCCGCGTGCAGCGTGGCGAGAGCTTTGCTGTGACCT
>JBBSNC010000073.1:0-11611 GCA_038232855.1 Actinomycetales bacterium | reverse complement strand
GATTATTCTGCTCGACGGCTCCGATGCAGTGCTGGGCTCATTCCACCCCACGCTGCAAGGAAAAGTGAAGGCAGAGTTGGAATCAATGGGTGTCGACGTGCGCCTGGGAGCGATGGTCGTGGATGTCGACGAACTGGGTTTGAACTATACGGATCGCCAAGGCCAAGAGCAGCGGATCGACGCTGTGACCAAGGTGTGGGCTGCCGGGGTCATCGCCAGCCCATTGGCGAAGATCCTGGCGGATCAAGTGGGGCTGAGCGTTGATCGCGGCGGCCGGATCCCGGTCAATTCCGACCTCACGCTGCCCGGCCACCCCGAGGTCTTCGTAGTGGGGGACATGATCGCCCTTAATGATCTACCGGGTGTCGCCCAGACCGCGATTCAGACCGCTCGGCACGCGGCAACCCAGATCGTGCGAGATGTACAGGGTGAGCCGCAGAGCAAGGACTTCGACTACTTCGACAAGGGCAACATGGCCACGATTGCTCGGTTCCGAGCCATCGCCGAAGTCGGTCCGATCAAAGTCACCGGCTTCCTCGCTTGGTCGATGTGGTTGGTCGTGCACCTCTTCTACATCATCGGATTCAAGTCGCAGGTCACCACGTTGCTGCACTGGGCTGTCACTTTTCTCGGCCGTGATCGAGCGCAACGCACTATCACCGAGCAGCAGGTCTTCGGGCGTTTGGCGATGGAACGAGACGGCCGGAAACTGCCCGAAAGCCTGGGGCGCACCTTCCGCCCAGGCGAAGCCAATCGCCGCGAGGGCGATGACCAGCCGGAGGATCCGTTGCACCTAGAGTGACGCCATGCCATTGGACTATCCGATCGTTGCGCACACGCTCGACAACGGGCTGCAGGTCGTGATCAGCGAGGACCACCTCGTCCCCGAGGTCAGCATCAACATTGGGGTTGGCGTCGGATCACGCCACGAAGAAGCCCAGCGCACCGGATTGGCGCACCTGTTCGAGCACCTGATGTTCGAAGGGTCCGAGCACGTTGCCGAAGGCGAGCATTTCTCGCTCTTGATGGGCCACGGCGGCCGATGCAACGCCACCACGTCGTTTGACCGGACGAGCTATTTTGAGTCGGTCCCACGCGGAGCGGCCGAGCTGGCCCTGTGGCTTGAGGCTGATCGGCATACCCGCTTGTTGCCTGCCGTGACCGAAGCCAACGTCGACAACCAACGCGACGTGGTCGTGGAGGAGAAGCGCCAACGCTATGACAACCAGCCGTATGGCGATGCGTTGGAGGCAATGTGCGCCGCCACCTTCCCGGTCGGTCACCCGTATCGGCACACCCCGATCGGCTCAATGGAAGACCTCAAAGCAGCCTCCCTGGAGACTGTGCATGGCTTCTACAGCCAGCACTACAACCCGAAGAACACAGTCTTGGCGATGGCGGGTGACCTGCAGGCACAGCAGGGAATCGAGTGGGCACAGAAGTACTTCGGCCACCATCGCGGCAGCGACCAGAGCCCGCCTGAGCGCGAAGACCGACCGTTCATTTCGGCGCTGGAGCAGCCCATCCGGCGCGAGATGGACGGCGCAGTGCCGACCGACCGGCTATATGCATGCTTTCGACTGCCGGATGTGAGGTCACCGGACTATCTGGCCTGTGCGGTGGCGCTCGATCTGCTGGCGGGGATGGCCACCTCGGCGCTGCACCGGGAACTCGTGCGGCGCCGCGAGATCGCGGTCGACTGTGGTGCTGGTGCGTTGGGCTTGGTCGAGGGTACGTCGATGGCGTACGTCGTCATCGACGTGGAGGAAACATCGGATCTCGACGTCGTGGAGGACGCGTTGTGCGCCGAACTCGACGCCCTAGCCACAGCCGAGCCCCGAGAAGCCCTGATGCAGGCGGCCCTAGTGGGCACTCAGCGCGGCTGGCTCGAGGGGTTGGCCTCGATCGAGGAACGGGCTGACATCATCTGCCGCTCGATGTTGACCCACCACGACCCGCACTATCTCAACACGTACCTCGATGAGGTGGCCGCTATCGACGCTGCAGCTATCACCAACGCAGCCCGCAGATATCTTGCCCCCCAATCACGAGCGGTGCTGACCTACCGGAGGGCGGGAGAAGCGGCATGAGCGTGCACCCCCGGCCCGACGTCGCCGCGGCCGACGCCTGGGCCTTCCCCGCGCAGCGCAGTCACCACCTCGACAACGGTTTGCGCGTCATCACCCTTGACCTGCCGGGCCAGCACGTCGTGTCGCTGCGCCTCGGCATCCCGCTGCCCCTCTCGGCCGAACCCCGGGACCTTGAGGGGATGGCGCTGCTCATGGCCCGGGGCCTCGACGAGGGCACCTCTCGGCATACCGGTGAGGAGTTTGCCGAGTTGATCGAGAGCCATGGCATCGCTCTGGGTGCAGGGGTGGGGGAGCGCGGACTGGTCATCGAGATTGATGTCATCGGCGGGCACTTCGCCGCTGCGATGGACATCTTGGCGCAGTGCCTCACCGAAGCCGCCTACCCCGACATTGAAGTGGCCAGACTCAAGCGGGCTCGCCTCAGCGACATCGATCACGAGCATGCCGACCCCGGGTCGCGCGCCGCCCTCGCCTTCGCGCAGCAGTACTTCCGCGACGAGGACCGTGCCAGTAGGCCAACGGGAGGCACGCGCCAGAGCGTCTCTGCGCTCACCGCGGCCGACCTGCGTGACTTCGCGGCCGCCACGATTGCCCCGCGGGGAGCCACCCTGTGCTTGGCGGGCGATCTGGCGTCGATGCCCACCGAACCGGTCACCGTGATCGAGGCAGCGCTTGGCAGCTGGACTAGCGCCAAAAGCATCACCACACCCGCCGAACTCGGCACCCGCGATGATGGGGCGCTCGGCTTGGTGTTCGTGGACCGGCCGGGATCGGCGCAAAGCCACCTCTATGTCGGCCGCCCCGGCGCCACCCGGCGCACCCCCCACGGCTGGGGCACCTTCTCGGTCTTGGCCTTTCTATTGGGCGGTTCGCCGCAAGCCCGCATCGATGCCGTGCTGCGTGAAGAGCATGGCTACACCTACGGCATGCGGGCCGGCTTCAGCCCGCGAGGAGCCGAGGGCCTCTGTTCGATCTCGGGAGCGGTGCGGGCTGAGGCGACCTCTGATGCGCTGGCCGCGCTGATGCAGGTGCTGTCCTTCACCGGCGCGGACCTCACCGAGGAGGAGGTCCGCCACGGTGGCGACTTCGTGGCCAAGACGGCTCCGGGTCGATACAGCACCGCCGACGGCATCGCCAATGAAGTCACCCGCCTTGCCCTCGACGGGTTCGACTCCGACTTCGTCACAGCAACCCTGGCCACTGCGCGGTCAGTGAGCCGGCAAGGCGCTGCCGACGCGTGGAATGGGATCAGGTCTGGCCCGGGGTGGACCACGGTTGTCGTTGGTGATGCCGCCGCGCATGCTGACGCCGTCGGCGGGCTCGGCCTGGGGGAGGTCAGCGTCATCCCGGCCTAGCCGTTGCTTGCGAGCGCCTCGATCGTGGCCTGATGCAGCTCCCCGTTGGTGGAGACGGCGCTCATCCCGAAGGGGCCATCTTCGCCATAGGTGTCACTGAAGCGGCCGCCGGCCTCGGTGACGATGGGTGCCAGGGCGGCCATGTCATGTACAGCCAGTGCCGGGTCCAGACCGATATCCACCGCGCCTTCGGCCACCAGACAATGCGTCCAAAAGTCCCCATAGCCACGGGTGCGCCAGCAGGAGCGCGCCAGGTCCAGGAAGCCCGCTCGCTGGGGGTGGTGCCACCACTTATCCAACGCCGCGTGTGACATCGAGGCGTGCTCGATGAGCGTCGTATCAGAGACGTGGATCTGCTTGGCCTGGCTCAGGCTTCGGCCGGTCCACGCCCCCGAGCCGCTGGCCGCCCACCATCGGCGCGATAGTGCCGGCGCAGCCACGAGGCCTAGCACGGGCTCCTGCGCCACCACGAGCGCGATCAGCGTGCCCCAGACGGGTACCCCGCGGATGTAGTTGGTCGTGCCATCGATCGGGTCGATGATCCAGCGCCGATCACCGTGACCGGTCGTCGGCAACTCCTCGCCCTGCACCACGTCGCGGCCACGACTGCGCTGCAGTTGGGAGCGAATCAGTTCTTCGGTCTGTCGATCCGCCTGCGTCACCAGGGTCCCATCGCCTTTTGACGTGACCTCCAGGTCTGCGGAATTGAACATCGACATGGTGTATCGCTCGACGGTGTCGGCCAGGACATGGGCCAGGCGCAGATCATCCGCGAAGTTATCCACGTCGCTCACGGTAGCGGCTGAGCACAGCAGCAGCGCGCAGGTGCCTGCTGCTAGTCGCTGACTCGACTCCGCAGCAGTCGGCGCAGCGAATCCAGTCGCACCCGGCCCGTCGGGCCAGCCAAACCCTGGCTCACATAGACATCCAGCGCACAGTCCGGTTCGTCATGACTGCACCCGCGAGGGCAGTTATCCGTGCCGCCAGCCAGGTCAGGGAACCGGCCGACGAACGTGGCCGGGTCCACATGGCCCAAACCGAAAGAACGCACCCCGGGTGTATCGACCACCCAACCGCCACCAGCCAGCGGCAGCGCGACTGCACTGGTGGAGGTATGCCGGCCCCGACCGGTCACGTCATTGACGACCCCCGTTGCTCGAGCGGCATCGGGGACCAACGCATTGACCAAGGTGGACTTGCCGACCCCGGAGTGTCCGACCAGGACGGTGATCTGATCGTGCAACCGCTCGTGCAACTCGCGCACGGCAGCGGCCTCGTCTGCGGTCCCGGCACGTTCCTGCGTCCCTAGGGAGAGCACGACATAGGGGACTTCCAGCGCGGCATACTGCTGCACCAGGTCGGTGGGGTCGGCTAGATCTGCTTTCGTCAGCACCAACAGCGGGTCCAACCCCGCGTCGTATGCCGCCACGAGGCAGCGATCAATCATCCGCGGCCGCGGCTCCGGGTCGGCTAGGGCCGTGACAATCGCCAACTGGCTGGCATTGGCGACGATGATCCGCTCCACGCGGTCGGTGTCGTCGGCGCTGCGGCGCAACATGGTGTCGCGCTCCAGCACGCGCACAATGCGGGCCAGGGAATCGGGTCCGCCAGAGGTGTCACCCACCATGGCGACCCGATCACCGACCACGATCCGGTGTCGGCCGACCTCGCGGGCGCGCATCGCGACGACAACACGGTCCTGCAACTCAGTGGTGTAGCGGCCACGGTCCACGCCGGTGACCATCGCCACCACGGCATCGGTATGGGCTGGGCGGTCTTTGCTGCGAGGCCGCGAGTTTCGCTTGCCTGGTCGTGGCCGGATGGAGTCTTCGTCGTAGTGGTCGAAGCGGCCCATCACTCAGCCGACCAGATCAGACCACTGCTGGGCGAACCCAGGGTAGGTCTTGGCCGTGGTCTCAACATCGACCACCGCGGTGCCTGGCACGCCGGCGCCCAGGACCGCCCCAGCCATGGCCATCCGGTGGTCGCGGTAGGTCTGCAGTGTTGCTCCGTACAGTGGCGCAGGAGCGATCCGCAATCCGTCGTCCAACAGCTGGATGTCGCCGCCCATCCGGCCCACCTCACTGTGCAGCGCCTGCAATCGGTCTGTTTCATGACCCCGCAGGTGGACGATACCGCGCAACAGGGACGTTGAGTTCGCCTGCGCCGCAACGGCAGCGATGACCGGGGTGAGTTCCCCCACGTCGTGCAGGTCGACATTCGCCCCTCGCAATTGCCCTCGTGGGGGGCCAGTGATGGTCAACGAGTCTTCGACCTGCTCGATCTGTGCACCCATCTGGCGCAGGATCTCTGGCATGGATGAGCCCGCCTGAGTTGTGGTCTGCGGCCACCCCAACACGGTGATCTGCCCACCGGTGACGGCAGCAAGCGCTAAGAAGGGCGCCGCCGATGACAGGTCGGGCTCGATCGTGATCTGACTGGGTGCGATCGGGCCGCGCTCGACCCGCCATAGGCCGGGTTCGCATTCACCAGCCTGCACACCCACCGTCGCCAGCGCCTCCAGCGTCATCTCGATGTGCGGCCGACTCGGCAGGCCGGAGCCGACATGCCGCAACTGCAGTCCCTGCTCGAATCGAGCGCCAGCAAGAAGCAGCGCAGAGATGAACTGTGAACTGGCCGAGGCGTCGATACAGACCTCGCCCCCGAGCACCTGTCCGTGACCGACGACCGTGAACGGCAGATGCGGGTCACCGCCATCGTCGACCTTGACCCCGGCATCGCGGAGGCCGCTTACGAGCGGGGCGATGGGCCTGGTGCGAGCCTGCGCGTCACCGTCGAAGGTGGTCTCGCCCAGTGCGAGTGCGGCGACAGCGGGGACGAAACGCATGACGGTGCCGGCCAGACCGGCATCGATGTCGCCGGCCGCTCGTAGTTGTGCAGGTGGGTGAATCAGCCACGTTGCATCATCTGCTGTGGATTCGATCCGGACGCCGAATTGCTGCAGGGCAGCACGCATCAACGTGGAGTCTCGAGCGACCAGGGGATGGTGCAGCGTGCTCTGTCCGGTGGCCAGGGCAGCCAGAAGCAAGTATCGATTGGTCAGGGACTTACTCCCTGGCACGCGCACGCTGCCGGACACGGGGCGGTCGGCATACGGGGCCGACCAGATATCAGCAGCGCTCATGGGACGTCTCGAATCGATTCATAGGGTGCCTACGGTATCGAGTCGACGAAGCCTCTTACCTCATCGACCAACGCAGGTAGGTCCCGTGAGACGCCGTGATCGCCATGATAGGCCCGGATGCGCACCCGGGCGTGCGGCGAATCGACGTCCAGTACCGCCTGTTCGATGTCCGGCGGACCCCCGAATCGGTCGCGCTGGCCCTGCATGACCAAGGTGGGTATGCCGGACCGCAGCGGGATCGCCAGCTCCGGAGCACGGGAGGTCGTGGGCTTGTGACCTTTGCCTGGGGGTACCAGTGGAAAGGCGATCAGCAGTGTGGCCTGGGCATAGTCGCTCAGTCGGCACGCCACCCGCGCACCCGCGCTGCGTCCGCCTAGGATCCACGGACGTGGCAGCGGCCGGCGCCCCGTACCTAGGCCGGCCATGATCTGCACGGTGGCTTCGTCCAGCCGCGGGGGCGGGGCCGCCAACGCGCGACCTGCTACATGCCATGGTTGTTCCAGCAGTGCTACGACCCAGCCGGATCCGGTCAGTGCGCGCAACGCTTGCAGGTCAGCACTCTCGGTGCCCGCGCCCGCGCCGTGACCGAGCAACAAGGTGCCCGCTATCGGGCCCACTGGCCAATCCAGGTGGACCCGAGCCACGCCCTGTGACGTGGTGAGGGTGCGTTGGCTGGAGCTCACGCGCCGCCGATGACCTCGCCGGTCGACGGGTCCACGACGCCGATCAGTTCGCTGGTCGCCACGGGTCGAAGGAGATCGCTGTCGTTGTTGCTCGCCGAGTTGACTGCCGTGCTCACTGGCCAAGCCGCGAAGCGACCTTGGGCCGGTGGGGCTAGTAACGCCTCCACATGGTCCGGCTCAGTCACCTCCGGATCGAGCCAGTCCTGCCACTGCTCGGGGTCCAACACGACCGGTTGACGATCATGGATGCGGTCCAGCCCGGGCTCGGCAGCTGTCGTCACGATGGCGAACGTGACCAGCCAGGGGTCGCCGGCTTCGATGCTCGGGTCCTTCCAGAACTCATAGACGCCAGCCATCGCAAGCATGCTCTCGTCGCTACGGCTGAGGAAGAAGGGTTGTTTGCGGGGTTTGCCGGCCTTGCTGCGAGCCGTGGGGGAGACCTGCCACTCATACCAGCCACGAGCCGGCACCAAGCATCTGCGCGTGCGCGCAGCCTTGGCGTAGACGGGCTTGCTCAGCAGCGTCTCGGCGCGCGCGTTGATCATCCGCACGGCACCGCGAGGGTCTTTGCTCCACGAGGGAACCAAGCCCCAGGTCAGGGGACGTAGGGCCCGCTGTCGAGGGACTGGATGCTCTCGCTGCACGATCACGGGGGCGGCTTTGGTCGGCGCGACGTTGTAGTCCGCCGATCCCACGGGTGGCTGCTGCGGTTTGATCAACAGGGAGCGACTTGGATCCCCCATCGCGTTGACGTCGACCTCGAAGATCTCGATGAGCTCATCAGGGTGCGCGCTGGCGGCATATCGCCCACACATCAGCGGCTCACTGACGGTAGCCGGACAGGAAGTTGCCGAGGCGCTCCAAACCGGCCTGCAGATCCCCAGCCCATGGGAGCGTGACAATGCGCAAGTGGTCCGCTGCCGGCCAGTTGAAACCACTGCCGTGCACGACCAACAGATGCTCTTGTTCGAGCAGATCAAGACACAGTTGAACGTCGTCGCGGATCTGATGGACCTCGGGGTCCAACCGCGGAAAGACGTAGAGCGCCCCTTTCGGGGTGACACAACTGACCCCCTCCATGGTGCGCAACATCGACACGGCAACATCTCGCTGCTCCAGCAGGCGCCCGCCTGGGCGGGTGAGGTCCCAGATGCTCTGATGCCCGGAGACAGCTGATTGGATCGCGTGTTGTGCGGGCACGTTGGGGCACAGCCGGGTGGTGGCCAGCAGCTCGATCCCCTCGAGGAACCCGCTCGCATGCGCGGTTGGCCCGGTAATGATGAGCCAGCCCGCTCGATACCCCGCCACTCGGTAGGTCTTGCTCAACCCGTTCAGCGTCAGCACCAAGAGATCCGGTGCCACGCAGGCCATGCTCACGTGCTCAGCGTCGTCATACAGCACGCGGTCGTAAATCTCATCGCTCAGCACGAGCAAGGAATGCTCTCGCGCGACCTGCGCGATCTGCGTCAAGATCTGGCGCGAATACACAGCGCCGGTGGGGTTGTTGGGGTTAATCACCACAATCGCCTTAGTGCGTGGCGTGATCTTGGAAGTGATGTCCTCGATGCCTGGGTTCCAGTCGTCGCTTTCTTGGGCGAGATAGTGCACCGGGGTGCCGCCGGCCAAGCTGGTGGCGGCAGTCCACAGCGGATAGTCCGGAGCGGGGATCAGCACCTCGTCGCCGGTGTCCAGCAGCGCGGAAAGCACCATCATGATCAGTTCTGAGACACCGTTGCCGAGATAGACCGAGTCCACATCGAAGTCGGGAAACTCGGGTACGTCTTGATAGCGCGAGACGATGGCCCTTCGCGCCGAGAAGATGCCTCTGGATTCGGAGTATCCCTGGGCGTGTGGCAAAGCCGCGAGCATGTCCCGCAGGATGGTATCTGGCGCGTCGAATCCAAAAGGCGCGGGGTTGCCGATGTTGAGTTTCATGATCCGGTGGCCAGCAGCCTCCAACTGAGCTGCTCGGGCGGCTACCGGCCCGCGAATTTCGTACAGCACGTTCTGCAATTTCGCCGATTGATGTAGCGGGCGCAGTCCCACGTTCGCTCCCAAAGCACTCACCTCGACATCGTGCCATGCCCACTGCCATCCGCAGTGTTTGGGAATGGCGACCGTTGTGACGCCGTTGATGTACGGCAGTACACCTTCACTCAGGAGTCCCGGATGACAATAGCGACGCTAGCCAAGCGCGACGCCCCCGCCAGGCGCGGTGAGCGCGCTCACCTCCACCAGGTAAGTTGGGCGACGATGACTGAGGACACGCGCGCCGCCGAGCAAGCAGATCAGGCTCAACTCGACAAAGAAGTGGACGTCGCAACCGAATCGCCGGCAGCTCGGGCGGCTCGGTTCGAGCGCGAAGCCATGCCGTTGCTCGATCAGATGTACAGCGCGGCCCTGCGCACCGCTCGCAACCCCACCGACGCTGAGGATCTTGTGCAAGAGACCTTCGCCAAAGCCTTCGCTGCTTTCCACCAGTACCGGCCCGGCACGAACCTGAAGGCGTGGATGTACCGCATCTTGACGAATACCTACATCAACACCTACCGCAAAAGGCAGCGTCAGCCCAAAGAGTCTGACTCCTCAGACGTCGAGGATTACCAGTTGGCCAGGGCGGAACGACACACCTCGCGCGGTCTGCGATCGGCCGAGGTGGAGGCCTTGGACCACTTGCCCGACTCTGATGTCACCAGAGCGCTCGCCTCGATCGGTGAAGACTTCCGCCTTGCTGTCTATCTGGCCGACGTCGAGGGCTTCGCCTACAAGGAGATCGCGGAGATCATGGAGACGCCGATCGGGACTGTGATGTCGCGTCTGCACCGCGGACGCCGGCAGTTGCGTGACCTGCTCACCGACTATGCCGTGGATCGCGGCTTCGTCAAAGATAAGGCGGTGAACCAGTGAATGATCATCAGCAAGATAGTGTGAAACATAGTCATGACTCTGATTGTGCGGAGATAATCCTGCGCTTATTTGAGTATGTTGATAACGAAGCCGGGCCAGCGGATTGTGAACTTATTAAAGCGCATCTCGATGGGTGCGGTAGTTGTTTGCGGGAATACGAACGGGATATCCTGCTGAAGTCGTTGGTGCGCCGCGCGTGCCACGGAGAACAGGCTCCATCGTCGTTGCGGATGCAGGTCATCTCACGCATCACCTCAATCACCGTTACGCACACCCCCGAGCCCTGACCTCGCGCGTGCGAAGAGGGCCCGTTCACGGCGAACGGGCCCTCTTCACATGTGAGATGCGTTGTAGTACTATGCGTTTGGCTTCTTGCCGTGGTTGGCGCCCTTCTTCTTGCGGTCTCGACGCTTGCGTGAACGTTTGCTCATACGGCCCTCCTTGGTCGGTGACGTGGAAGCGTGTTGCTGGCCCCATTGTGTCATTGAATAGGCAACCATCCACTCCGTGCCCCTAGGCTGGCACGGGAGGTTACCTTTGGGTTTCATATGCGTGGCGCAAAGGTCAGGCAAGTCTTTGCCAAGTGTTCCGTAATGTAAGCGCTTACATGGCTCAAGCATGGGGTTATCCATGGCAACCTAGGAGGACATCCGGATGACAGCCTCAAACCGAAGGTTACGCGTCGACCCGCCGGACTTGTCGAAAGGATCACCATGTTCGCTACACTCTTCAGTTTCCTGTCCACGGGCCGCTACTCCGCCGATTGCCTCTCCTGGAACGGCAAAAAGTAATCATCGCCGTGTGATCGCCGCATGACAGCGCCACACGGAGGGCAAGCTCTTGGGAGCCCGCCCTCCGTGCCGGTCGCGGTGTATGCCTTCGTTGCCACGACCAATGGGGCGGCCGCGATGCTGTTCTGGGTGGGGCTCCGCGATCAAGACAACATCCCGTGGCCAGCCGTGATCATCCTGAGTGCACTGGGAGTATTGGGGGCAAATCTTCGAGACGAGCTGGCCAACTCCGTCGAGGTTTCCTTTACTTTGGTCGTCCTTGCAGCGGCTATGGCTTTGGCCGGTCCAGGTGGGGCCGTGCTGGTGGGTTTCTTCAGTTACCTGCTCGACTTCCGCAAGAGCACAATGGTGAGTCGGCTATTGAATCCAGCGATGTCAGCCTGCGTCTCTGGGGTCGGGGCGAATGTCTATGCCTTGGCCGAGGGTCTGGATCCGTATGACCTGGAAGTAGTGAGTTCACCAGCCAACTTGTTGGCCTATCTAGCCCTACCGATGTTCGCTGGCTTTCTGGTCGGCCTGTTGACGAATGTCGCCCTGATTGGTCTGATGGCCCATTTCAGCGATGGGGTGAATCCGTTCACCGCTGCGGTGCAGATCGTCCGTGGACTAGGTCCGACATACCCGGTGCACGTGCTGCTGG
>JBBSNC010000072.1:0-11623 GCA_038232855.1 Actinomycetales bacterium | reverse complement strand
GCACCTCATCCGGCGTCATCGTGTTCAGAGCGGGCTCCTCCTCACCGAAGAATGACTCGGAGACCGGGACGAAGTCGCTCTTACAGGTCTTGCCGCGTGCCGGCGCCTTCTTGGTGAGCAGATACGTTCCCACCGCTGTGGTGACGCAACCGTAAGGTGCCGTATGCGGTGTGGCCGAACCCAGTGGCCGACCGTGCCCCGAAAAGGATCTCAATGAGGCCTGGATCACAGGGCGTGTCACGAGTAAAACTGCTGAGCAGGAGCAGTTTCGAACTGTCGCAGTCTGATGAACCACACACCGATGGGCACGGCGGATTAGACTTCCGGCATGACGACTGAGGCCTCTGAATCGACGTACACCTTGATCCTGCTTCGGCATGGCGAGAGCGTGTGGAACGCGAAGAACCTGTTCACCGGTTGGGTCGATGAAGACCTATCCGACAAGGGCCGCAGCGAGGCCGCACGTGCTGGCGAACTGCTGAAGGACGACGGGCTGCTACCCGACGTGCTGCACACCTCGTTCCTGCGGCGCGCGATCAACACCGCCAACCTTGCCCTCGATGTTGCCGATCGGCACTGGATCCCCGTCCGCCGCTCATGGCGGTTGAACGAGCGGCACTACGGCGCACTGCAGGGTCTGGACAAGGCGGCCACTCGAGAGAAGTACGGCGAGAAGCAGTTCATGCTGTGGCGGCGCTCCTTCGACACTCCGCCGCCGCCGGTCGACCCAGACAGTGAATACACCCAGCACGGCGATCCGCGTTATGCCGACCTCGGCGAGGAGATGCCCGACACGGAGTGCCTCAAAGACGTGATCGCGCGGATGCTGCCCTATTGGGAATCCTCCGTCGTTCCGGATCTACAGGCTGGCAATGTCGTCATGGTCGCTGCGCACGGCAACAGTCTGCGAGCGCTGGTCAAGCACCTGGACGGCATCAGTGACGAGGACATCGCCGGACTGAACATCCCCACCGGCATTCCACTGGTCTACGAACTGGACACGGAGTTCCGGCCGGTGCAGCGCGGGGGGCGCTACCTCGATGCTGACGCCGCCGCCGAAGCCATCACGGCTGTTGCGAATCAGGGAAAGTAGCGGACACGCCAGCGCCGGATCCTCCGAAGGCGGCTAGCTGTCTTCGAACTTGTAGCCCAATCCCCGCACCGTCAAGATGAACTGTGGGTTGGCGGGGTCGGGCTCGATCTTGGCTCGGAGCCGCTTGACGTGCACGTCGAGGGTCTTGGTGTCGCCGACGTAGTCGCTGCCCCACACCCGGTCGATGAGTTGGCCCCGGGTCATCACCCGGCCGGCGTTTCGCAACAACATCTCCAGCAGCTCGAACTCTTTGAGCGGCATCGTGATGCGCTCCCCCGAGACGGTGACCTGGTGGCGCTCGACATCCATGCGTACCGGCCCACCCGAGACGCTGGCCGGGACCAGTTCTTCGGGCTCGGCCTGACGGCGTAGCACAGCCTTGATCCGAGCCAGCAACTCGCGTGAAGAGTATGGCTTGGTGACGTAGTCGTCGGCACCGATCTCTAAACCCACGACCTTGTCGACCTCGCTGTCCTTGGCGGTCAGCATGATGACCGGGACAGAAGAGCGGGTGCGCAGCGCACGGCATACATCGACACCGCTCAGGCCGGGCAACATCAGATCCAGCAGCACCAAGTCGGCACCGGACTTGTCGAACTCACTCACCCCATCCGGGCCGGTGGCGGCCACCGCCACCTCATAGCCCTCCTTCTCCAGCAGGTAGGAGAGCGGATCTGAGAGAGACTCTTCGTCCTCGACGACGAGGATGCGGGTCATATCGCTACCTTTCGTTGCGCGGGCCGCCGGTCGGCTGGGACTGCAGAGCCGACCGGACGAGTGTCATTGACCACCGCGGGTAGGCGGATGGTGAAGGTGGAACCTTGCCCTTCTTGGCTCCATAGGGTGACCTCGCCACCTAGATTCGAGCAAATGTGCTTCACAATAGACAGGCCCAAGCCCGTCCCACCGGTCATTCGGGACCGCGCCGGGTCGACGCGGTAGAAGCGCTCGAAAATACGTTCCTGATCTCGGGACGGGATGCCCCGGCCCTGATCGGAGACGATGACTTCGACAATCTCATTGACGCGACGGGTGGTCACCGATACCCGGGAGCCGTCCTCGGAGTAGGCGATGGCGTTGGTCACCAGGTTGCGCACCGCCGTAATGATGAGGTCGGGGTCGCCGTAAACCCGCAGTTGTGAGCGATCGCCGGTAACCCTGGCCTCTAGCGTGCGCTCGCCAGCGATCGACCGAGTGTGTTCGACGGCCTCTGCGGCGCACGTGGCCACGTCGACTACCGTCAGTTCGTTCATCAGATCAGCGGTTTGAAGTCGCGACAAGTCAACGATCTCACTCACAAGGCGAGTCAACCGCTGACTCTCAACCTGCATCCGCTGGGAGAACCGACGGACTGCAACCGGGTCATCGGCTGCGCCCTCGACTGCCTCAGCCAGCAGGGATAGCCCGCTCACTGGAGTCTTGAGTTCGTGACTGACATTGACGACGAAGTCGCGGCGGACTTCCTCGACGCGTCGGGCCTGGGTGCGGTCCTCGATGAGTATCAAGATCGACTCCTCGGCGACCATGGCGACCCGGGCTCCGATTAGCAGGCGGGCGGCACCGACCGGGCCACGCGCCGACTCGAATTCGGCTTCGCGGGCGCGGCCATCTGCGCGGACGAGATTGAAGAGGTGCTTGAGTTCGGGGTGCACGATCTCGGTGTCACGCACCAGTCCGAAGGTCAATGCTGAGGATGTTGCCCTCAAGACCCGGCCATCGCCATCGGCAACAAGGCCGCCGGATCGAGTGGCTGCGAGCAACTCGGCGATACCTACGGCGAGCTGATCTGAGGGCGTGGAGGGGTCGCCGTCGCCGTGCTGCTGGGAATGTGCGTCTCTACTCGCGGCCGCGTCGCGGTCCCTGCGCAACAGATGCACGGAGAGTGCGACCGCAAGCGCGATCACCACCGCAGCCCCGGCCGCCAGTGCCACAACAGGCAGAGAGGTCATGGCACCACACTAGGACCAGATGTGAGATGGTCAGTGACCAGGAACCTGACGGGCGCTTAGCGGTAGCGCAGAGTTCATTTGCAATCGGCGTCTCGTTCACTCAACGATGACAACGTGCTCGCGAACCTAGCGAAGAGGAGCACCATGCGCACGGCATACCACGAGGAACTTGTCTTCATTTCTGACCAACTGGTTGAGATGACTCGACTGACCGCCTCGGCACTCAATCGGGCCACTCAGGCTCTGATGGACGCTGATTTGGAGCTCGCCGAGAGTGTGATCACGGCCGATGAACACATAGATGCCGTCCGCCGCGATCTGGACAACCGTGCCGTGGACACGCTTGCCCGCCAACAGCCGGTGGCAACTGATCTGCGCACGCTGGTGACCGCCATGCGGATGAGCTCGGACCTGGAGCGGATGGGGGATCTCGCGCGGCACGTCGCCAAGGTCGCCCGCCTGCGCTATCCCGAATCCGCGATCCCGGCCTCGTTGCGCGCCAACTTCACCGAGATGGCCCAGATCGCCGAGCGGATGGTGATCAAGACCGGCTCGATCATCCACAACAACGACCTGGAAGGCGCTTCTCGCCTCAAGGATGCGGATGACCGGATGGATGAGTTGCACCGCGAAGTCTTCCGGGTGCTGCTCTCCGACCGATGGGACGGCAACACCGAAGCGGCTGTCGACGCTACCCTGTTGAGCCGGTACTACGAGCGCTTCGGCGATCACGCCGTCTCAGTTGCACACCGCGTGGTCTACCTGGTGACCGGTGAATGGCACGACGAGGTCAACCTCGACGACAGCCTGGAACTGCGGACCGCTGACAGCGCGCGTCGTACCGCACCAGTACGGGGTCGCTGAGCGCGAGCGCTGAGCGCCCGCTTGGCTCTAGGGGTCCTGGGAGTTGGCGTCGAGGGCGCCCGCGCTCATGAGCCGATGAGGGCGCGGTACGGCTCGTAGACGCCGTCGGGAGGAAAGACCGGTACCCGCGCCGAGGCGACATCCCCACCGGAACTGCTCATCCGGATCGTGATCACGCTACCGGGGATGCCTGGCACGGACGGCACCGTCACTGGGTTGGCGAAGTCGCCGTCGTCCGTCTTTCCATCCAGCCGCAGCCCGGCGCCAGGGGCGACCTCGACGGCGGGCTCAAGGTCTACACGTTCGCCTTCGCTTTCCACAGCCAGCGAGACGCTCATCGCCTTTTTGGACGTGTTCACCACGTAGCCAGCCACGACGCCTGGGGAGTCTTCGGCCTCGCTGATGACGATGAGATCAAGAATCTCCATGTCGGCGGTCTCAACACCGACGCCGTCTGCGGGGTCATAGGGGTACTCCGTAGCAAGCGGCGAAGCCAGTTGGCAGGCGCTTAAGGCTCCGGCTGCTGCTGCAGTCCCAACGGCCACGCGCAGGCGGCGAAGTGATGGTATGGAAGTCCTCGGCGAAGTCACTGCAGTAGCCTACCGGGTGGCACACTCGGCTGCACAAGCCGCTGACCAGCAAAAATGCCATGGCTGTCATTTAGTGATCTACGCCACTCGTGATATTCTGGCGGTCCGCGAAAGGGGCAAACTGAAGATGACATTTAAGGTCGGCGAGACCGTCGTGTACCCACATCATGGCGCCGCACTCATCCAGGAAATGAACAAACGGACGATCAAGGGTGAGGAGAAGGTCTATCTGAAGCTCAAAGTCGCGCAAGGCGACCTCACCATTGAGGTTCCCGCCGAAAACTGCGATCTGGTCGGTGTGCGCGACGTCGTGGGCAAGGAAGGGCTCGACAAGGTCTTCCAGGTGTTGCGCGCAGAGCACACCGAAGAGCCGACGAACTGGTCTCGGCGATACAAGGCCAACCTCGAAAAACTTGCTTCCGGCGATGTCGTCAAGGTTGCTGAGGTTGTCCGTGACTTGTGGCGACGTGACCGTGACCGCGGATTGTCGACCGGTGAGAAGCGGCTGCTGAACAAGGCGCGCCAGATCCTCGTGTCCGAGTTGGCGCTCGCCGAGAAGACCAACGAAGACAAGGCTGAGGCCACGCTCGACGAGGTACTCGCCTCCTGAACGTCGGAGTCATCCTGGTCGCTGCTGGCCAGGGCTCCCGACTTGGGGTTGGTCATCCAAAGGCACTCGTGCCGCTGGATGGCCAGCCTCTCGTCGTGCACGCTCTCAGAAGTGCGGCGCAAGGCAGCCGCGTGAGCGACGTCGTTGTCATCGCGCCCCGGGGTCATCTCGAGGAGATGTGCCAAGCGGTGGCCGGAGCCTCCACGCCAGCTCACGTCAGCGTAGGCGTCGTGCTGGGCGGCGCCGAGCGGGCAGATTCGGTGGCGGCTGGTCTTGACGCCTTGCCAGTTGAGGTAGGCATCGTGGTCGTCCACGACGCCGCTCGCGCCTTGACCCCAGTTGAGGTCTTTGACCGGGTCGTGGGCGCGGTCCGCGCCGGGCACTCGGCCGTCGTCCCTGCGGTGCCGGTCACAGACACGATCAAGCAAGTGACGCCTGTCTCTGGTATCGCCGCACCAGGGGAGGAGTCGGCATACCCCGGGGTGGGTGAATTCGTGACCGGCACGATCGATCGCACGGACCTGAGGGCTGCCCAAACGCCGCAAGGTTTCCTGCGTGAAACGCTTGCGCGGGCACACGACCAGGCAGCATCGCAGGGCGTTCAGGTGACGGATGACGCGGGCATGGTCGAGGCGGCTGGGGGCCACGTCTTTGCCGTGCCCGGCGACGCACGAGCCTTCAAGATCACCACCGCCCAAGACCTTGCCCTCGCTCGGTTGCTCATCGGGGCACCATAGTGACCAGCCCACGCGTCGGAATCGGCACGGACGTGCATCGGTATGCCGCATCGCCGCGAGAGCTGCATCTCGGCTGCCTGAGTTGGCCGGGGCAGCAGGGCGTCGAGGGTTACTCTGACGGGGACGTGGCCGCGCACGCCGCCTGCGACGCCTTGCTCTCAGCCGCCGGGCTGGGCGACCTGGGCAGCGTGTTTGGCACCGATCGCCCCGAGATGGCGGATGCGCCAGGAGCCCAAATGCTTGCCCATGTGGCATCCCTCGTCGCCGAGACAGGCTTTGCGGTCGGCAATGTCGCCGTGCAGATCATCGGCAACACACCCAAGGTGGGCCCTCGTAGGGTCGAGGTCGAAGCGGCGATGTCGAGGGCGCTAGACGGAGCCCCCGTGTCAGTGAGCGCCACCACGACAGATGGCCTAGGGCTCACGGGCCGTGGCGAAGGCATTGCTGCGATCGCGACCGCCCTCATCCACCCCACCCTCTAACGCGCCACACCTTCTAAACCGCGCACAAGTTCATTCCCGAAGGCATCTCCTCGGCGTGTCGGCTTCGCGAGTGCACTTGTGCGCGATTGGGAAGGGGAGACGATGCGCGATGGGGAAGGGGAGGCGATGCGAAAGGGGGAGGCGATGCGTCACGCGGATGCATGCAGGCGCCGGTGAGTGTTCGCCAGGCTGCGCTGGGCGGCATACTGGGGCGGTCAGCACCGAAGTCGAGGAGGACCGCGCAATGCCGAGCACCGTCAAGGGCGTCATCGCCCGTAGCAAGAACGCCCCCGTTGAGGTTGTCGATGTGATCGTTCCCGACCCTGGTCCCGGCGAGGTCATTGTGACCATCGAGGCGTGCGGAGTCTGCCACACCGACGTGCATTACCGCGAGGGTGGCATCAATGACGACTTCCCCTTCCTGCTTGGCCATGAGGCCGCCGGCACCGTCGAGACCATCGGCGAAGGCGTCACCAACGTCAAGGTCGGCGACTTCGTCATCCTGAACTGGCGGGCCGTATGCGGTCAGTGCCGGGCCTGCTCGCGCGGCGAGCCCTGGTATTGCTTCGATACCCACAATGCCGCCCAGTCCATGACGCTGACCGATGGCGCCGAGCTGTCACCGGCGCTGGGCATCGGAGCCTTCATCGAGAAGACATTGGTGGCTGCCGGTCAGTGCACCATCGTTGATCGCGAGGCATCGGCCGTGGCTGCGGGTCTGCTCGGCTGTGGCGTGATGGCCGGCTTCGGCGCTGCGGTCAACACCGGTGGTGTGACCCGTGGTCAATCGGTGGCAGTCATCGGCTGCGGCGGTGTCGGCAACGCGGCCATCGCCGGGGCGACGCTCGCCGGGGCGAGCACAGTCATCGCAGTCGATATCGATGATCGCAAGCTGGAGGGCGCCAAGCGCTTCGGCGCAACGCACACCGTGAACTCCAAGGACGTGGACGTCGTCGAGGGCATCCAAGAACTGACCGGCGGCTTCGGTGCCGATGTGGTGATTGATGCGGTCGGGCGGCCAGAGACCTACAAGCAGGCCTTCTATGCGCGGGACCTAGCCGGCACGGTGGTACTGGTCGGTGTGCCCAACCCCGAAATGACCATCGAGTTGCCGCTGATCGACGTCTTCGGGCGAGGCGGGTCGCTGAAGGCCAGTTGGTATGGCGACTGCCTTCCTTCGCGTGACTTCCCGATGCTCATCGACCTCTACCGGCAGGGAAAGTTTGACCTCGACGGCTTCGTCAGCGAGGAAATCGGCATCGGGGACGTCGAAGATGCAATCGAAAAGATGGCTCGCGGCGAAGTGCTGCGCTCCGTCGTGGTGATGTGAGCGGAGGCCCCACATGAGCGAAGACATCAAAGCGCGGATCGCGCACACGATCACCTCGGGCACGTTCAACTTGGACGGTGGCACCTGGGAGGTCGATAACAACGTCTGGGTGCTCGGCGATGACACCGAGTGCGTGGTCATCGACGCCCCGCACGACGCCGAGGCGATCCTGAATGCGGTGAATGGCCGCACGGTGAAGGCGTTGTTGCTCACCCACGCCCATGACGACCACATCGACGTTGCCGCCGAGGTGGCCCGCGAGACGGGCGCGCCGACATACCTGCACCCCGAGGATCGGATGCTCTGGGATCGGGTGTATGCCGAGGCGCCGGACCACGACTTAGAAGACGGTCAGCGACTCGATGTCGCTGGCGTCAGCATCGAGGTGCTGCACACTCCGGGTCACAGCCCCGGTGCGTGCTGCTTCTACGTTGCCGATCTTGGTGTGGTCTTCACCGGCGACACCTTGTTCAACGGTGGGCCTGGAGCCACCGGCCGCTCCTTCAGCGACTTCGACACCATCGTCGAGTCGATCACGGACCGTCTCTTGTCACTGCCGCGGACCACGCGGGTCAACACCGGGCATGGGGACTCGACGACCATCGAGGACGAAGCTGCCGGCCGCGAGGATTGGACGGCCTGAGGTCAGGGGCGTGGGTCTAGCTGCTGCCGACGGTGACGACTCCAACGGCGATCATAGTTGCTGCTATCGCGCCTTCGGCTTGAGTGATGGCTTCTTTGACGGCGGAACTGGCCCAGTCTCCGGCGGCAATCTCTTTGGCCCGTTTGGTTGCCTCATGACGCGACAAACCGCTCGGCTCACCCACTAGTTTCTGGGTGTGTCCCGTAGCCTGAATCAGGGCCACTAGTGCTTGAGTGCGAGCATCCGGGGTTTGCTCGCCCTTGAGGATCTGGGCGAGGTCACCGATCCGTTGGTCTCGCTCGGCGGCAACAGGCGGCCATCTCACGGACCGGAACATCCCGAGGGCGTTCGCGCTGGGCGAGTTCGCACAGGAACGCCCCTGCAACACCGATGTCGAGGCCCAGAGAGGACAGCAACTGCCCGTTGGCCTTGGTGGAGACGAGCAGGAAGTCTTCGGCGATCAACATTCCTTGAAACTATGCACCCGCCGGTGGCTCGTCATCGGTCAGAAGGACCACGACGCAAGGATGACCGCCCGTGCCGGGATAGCCTTAGCCGGTGAGTTTGCGCCTGTACGACACTGCTACCCAAGAGCTCCGCGATTTCGAGCCCCTTGAGCCTGGCAAAGTCGGCATCTACATCTGCGGGCTGACCACCCAGGGGGATCCACATATCGGGCACGTTCGGTTCACCGTGGCGTTCGACATCCTGCGGCGGTGGATGACCCGTGGCCATGGGTATGACGTCACGTTGGTCCGCAATGTCACTGACATCGACGACAGGATCCTGCGCAAATCCGCCGAGCACGACCGCCCCTGGTGGGCGTGGAGCTATAGCCACGAGCGGGCTACCACCCACGCGCTGGAGACGCTCGGAGTACTCCCGGCAACCTATGAACCGCGGGCCACTGGTCACATCACCGAAATGGTCGAGCTGATCGAGATGCTGATCGAGGGGGGGCACGCCTACCCGGCCAGCGACGATAGCGGCGATGTCTACTTCGACGTGCAGTCCTGGTCTGCATACGGGGACCTGACTCGGCAGAAGATCGCCGATATGGAGCCGGCCGCCGATGCCGATCCGCGGGGCAAGCGGGATCCGCGTGATTTCGCCCTCTGGAAGGGTGCCAAGGACGGTGAGCCGCCGACTGCGAGTTGGCCCACCCCTTATGGCCGCGGCCGGCCGGGATGGCATCTGGAGTGCTCGGCGATGGCGAGGAAGTATCTCGGCGACACGTTCGACATTCACGGCGGCGGGGTCGATCTGCGCTTCCCGCACCATGAAAACGAGCAGGCACAGTCACGCGCGGCTGGTTTGGGCTTTGCCCGATGGTGGATGCACAACGCCTGGCTGACAATCAGCGGCGAAAAGATGAGCAAGTCCCTCGGCAACTCGATGATCGTCTCCGAGATAACGAAGCACGTCCGCCCGCTGGTGCTGCGTTACTACCTCGGTGCCGTGCACTATCGCTCGGTGATTGAGTACGGGAAGGACTCGCTCGCAGAAGCCGAGGCTTCGCTGGAGCGCATCGAGTCCTTCCTGGCCCGGGCGATGCGCGCGGGCGAGATGGATGCTGCCGCGATCGTCCGCGAAGCCAGCACCGCCCCGTTGCCGGAAGCATTCGCGAACGCTTTGGACGATGACCTCAACGTCTCGGAGGCGCTCGCCGCGATCTTCGGCCACGTGCGCGAGGGCAACCGCTGCTTGCAGGAGGGCTCGGCTGAGCGCATACCCACGCTGGTCCGAGCGGTCGTTGCGATGACCGAAGTCCTGGGCATCAACCCACTCGATCCGCAATGGCAGGCTGCTGAAGGTCGGGAAAGCGCCGGCGAGGCGTTAGACGCGCTGGTGCAGGACCAGCTCGACGCTCGAGCGCAAGCCCGTGCGGACCAAGACTTTGCGAGCGCTGATGCCATTCGCGACCGGCTCAAGGCGCTCGGCATCGAAATCGAAGACACCCCTGGCGGTGCCCGCTGGGCGCCGAGCCACTGACAAGAAATCGAGGTATGCCGCATGCCCGGCAACTCACAGCGTCGCGGTGCCGTACGCAAGAGCAACAAGAAGGGCGCCACCACCGGTAGCGGCGGTCAGAAGCGGCGTCAGCTAGAAGGACGCGGGCCCACACCCAAGGCGGCCGAGCGACCGAACCACCCCGCGGCGCAACGGCAGAAGAGTGGCGACCGGCCGGCGTCGAGCAATCGCAGCAACCCGACTCATCGCAAAGACAAGGCCAGCACCGAGATCGTGGCGGGTCGCAACTCCGTCGTAGAGGCGCTGCGCAGTTACATACCCGCGACGACCCTGTACGTCGGGGCGCGGATCGACTCTGATGACCGGGTCCGTGAGGCCATCAACGCCGCCGCATCTCGAGGGATCGCCGTGCTGGAAGCGCCTAGAGGCGAGATGGACCGCCTCACTGACGGGGCCGTGCACCAGGGATTGGCGCTGCAAGTGCCGCCGTATGACTACGCACATCCTGATGACCTGCTGGATGCCGAGATGCCGGGGTTGCCGCTGATCGTGGCCCTCGACGGCATCACCGACCCCCGCAACCTGGGCGCCATCATCCGCTCCGTCGGAGCCTTCGGCGCGCACGGGGTCGTGGTGCCCTCGCGCCGCTCGGCGGGGATGACCGCCACGGCGTGGAAGACCTCGGCCGGCGCGGCCGCGCGGGTCAAGGTGGCCCAAGCGAGCAACCTGACGCGGACGCTAGAGGGATACCGCAAGGCAGGCTTCTTCGTCATCGGTCTCGATGCCGACGCAGAAGTGCAGCTTCCGGGCCTGGCGTTGGCGGATCGGCCGTTGGTGGTCGTCGTGGGATCTGAGGGCAAAGGGCTGTCACGGTTGGTGCGCGAGACGTGCGATCAGATCGTGTCGATCCCCATGTCGTCCACGACCGAGTCGCTGAACGCCGGGATCGCGGCGGCTGTCACCCTCTACTCGATCTCTCAACAGAGATCGTGAGACCCGCCCCAGCGCTGGCGGCGTTGGCGGTCTGCGGGGCGGTCCTCGGTGCGTGCGGCCCGGCCACGAATGACCGCCCGCTACGCATCGTCGAGACGCTGGATCGCCAACCGACTTTTACCCAGGGGCTTGAGCTGCTGGGAGACGGCACGATCGTGCACAGTCGCGGGCAGTACGGCGAGTCCGGGATCGACATCCTCTCCGCGAGCGGTGAGGTCTTGAACAGTCGGGAACTGCCGGATGATGAGTTCGGTGAGGGCGTGACGGTGGTGCACGACTGGAATTGGAACGGTGAGTTCGGTTCCGGCAACCCGACGGCATACCAACTGACCTGGAAGTCCGGGGTGGTGCACACGTGGAG
>JBBSNC010000071.1:0-11719 GCA_038232855.1 Actinomycetales bacterium | reverse complement strand
TTCCAGCGCAGACGACATCAAGCGGGCCTATCGCAAGAAGGCCCGCAAGTTGCACCCGGACGTCAATCCCGGCCCGGAAGCCGAGGCTGAGTTCAAGCGGGTTTCCCAGGCCTACGACGTGCTCTCGGATCAGGCAAAACGCGCCTCCTTCGATCGCGGTCAAGACCCCTATGGCGGGGCTACCCAGGGCTTCGGCCAGGGCTTCACGTTCACCGACATCATGGATGCCTTTTTCGGTGGCTCCGCCGCCGGTGGCGGCCGGGGCCCGCGATCGCGCACCCAACGGGGGCAGGATGCGCTCATTCAGCTGGACATTGATCTCGATGCGGCCGTTTTCGGTGGTGAAGAAATGCTGACCGTCGACACAGCCGTGCACTGCTCCACTTGCTCCGGCTCTGGCGCCCAACCCGGCTCCGGCAAGCGAACCTGCTCGGTGTGTTCCGGACGGGGTGAAGTGCAGCAAGTGCAGCGCTCGTTCTTGGGACAGGTGATGACCTCCCGTCCGTGTAGCGCATGCCGGGGGTATGGCGAGGTCATCGAGAATCCCTGCTTCGACTGCTCGGGCGAGGGTCGAGTGCGCACCCGTCGCGACCTGACCATCAAGGTGCCAGGTGGTGTCGACAGCGGAACCCGCATCCGGATGACCGGCGAAGGCGAAGTGGGCCCTTCTGGCGGCGAGGCAGGTGACTTGTATGTCGAGATCGCGGTACGACACCACGAGACCTTCCGGCGTCGTGGCGACGATTTGCACTGCTCCATCGAAGTGCCGATGGCCGCCGCGGCCCTCGGGGCAACGCTGACCGTGCACACCATGGACGGCCCCACCGAAGTGGACCTGAAGCCAGGAGCCCAGCCCCAAGACACCGTGACCCTGCCCGATCAAGGTGTCACGCATCTGCGCGGCAGCGGCAGAGGTGACCTCGTCGTGCATCTCGATATCAAGGTGCCGACGAAGTTGACCGAATTGCAGCGGCAGTTGTTGACCGATTTCGCCGAGTCCAGGGGCGAGTCCCGACCTCAAGGTCAGATGGCTCCTGCCCAGGGCGGCATCTTCGGCAAGTTCAAGGAAGCCTTCTCCGGGCGGTGAGTGCGCCGCTGTTCTTGCTCGCAGACGGCGCCCTGGAGGGGGTGCAGGTCGGCGCATCGTTATTGCTCGACGGGCCTGAGGGGCACCATGCCGTCACGGTCGCGCGAATGCGGACCGGGCAGCCGGTCTTGCTTGCCGACGGCTCCGGTGCCCTTGCTCGTTGTGTGATCAGCGAGGTGGGCAAAGGGTCGCTGACTGCAGAAGTGAAGAACAGTCTTTTCGACGCAGTCCCGGATCCGAGGTTCACGTTGGTCCAGGCACTGGCTAAGGGCGACCGTGACCTGTTGGCCATCGAGATCGGCACCGAACTAGGCGTGGACGCGGTGGTGCCTTGGGAGGCTGAGCGCAGTATCGTGCGCTGGCGCGGCGATCGAGCCACCAAGGCCCATCGCAAATGGCAGCACACCATGGTGGCAGCAACCAAGCAGGCTCGCCGGGCACGCGTGCCCGACCTGAGCCTGGTCGCCGACCGGCAGGCGGTGCTCGCGCGCATCCATCAGACCGATCTAGCCTTGGTGCTGCACGAATCTGCCGGCATCGCGTTGGCCGATATCGCCGAAACCAATCTGCCCGTCAGCGGCGAAGTGGTGCTGATCGTCGGACCCGAAGGAGGCATCAGTGACGATGAGTTGGCCGCCTTCGTCGGGGCCGGCGCCCATGCAGTCCGACTGGGTTCAACGGTGTTGCGCACCTCGACGGCTGGCTCAGCCGCGTTGGCGGTACTCAGTGCACAGCGTCGTTGGCGCGCATAAGGTGGAGCGATGAGTGACTGCATCTTCTGCAAGATTGCCGCCGGCGAGATCCCTGCTGAGATGGTGCATACGAACGAGACGGTAGTCGCATTCCGGGACACGAAACCGGTAGCTGATGTCCATTTCCTCGTCATCCCGCGTGACCACCACGAATCAGCCGCAGAGATGGCGGTCGTCGACGCCCAGGGCGTGGCCGACCTCTTTGCGGTGGTGGGTGAGGTGGCCCGAGCAGAAGGCATCAGCGAAAGCGGCTATCGAGTGCTGACCAATGTGGGGGCCGACTCCGGCCAGGAAGTCGCCCATGTCCACCTGCATGTCCTCGGCGGCGAGCCACTAGGTCCGCTAAGGTCCCAGCCCGGCTAGACTGGCTCCCCTCATGACAGACCCTTCTGCGTCAGCGTCTCCTCCGCACGAGCCAACGCACACCATCGCGATCCCCGCTGAAACGGCCATGGTTGATCTGCTGGGCCCTGGCGATGCCCTGTTGCGCACCGTCGAGCGCAGTTTTCCGACCGTTGATGTGCATGTCCGCGGCAACGAGATCAGGCTGACCGGCCCCTCCGGCGACGTCGCGCTGGTGGAGCGGCTCGTGGACGAGTTGTTGGCGATTGTCGACAAAGGCCACGACCTGAGCCGCGAAGCGGTAGAACGCTCCATCGCGATGCTGCGCACGCAAAGCGCCGACCGGCCCGCGGACGTGCTGACGATGAACATCATCAGCAGCCGTGGCCGGACGATCCGGCCCAAGACGCTGAACCAGAAGCACTATGTCGACGCGATCGATCGGCATACGGTGGTCTTCGGGATCGGCCCGGCCGGCACCGGCAAGACGTATCTGGCGATGGCCAAAGCCGTCGCAGCGCTGCAAGCCAAGGAAGTCAACCGGATCATCCTGACCCGGCCCGCGGTCGAGGCAGGGGAGCGCCTCGGATTCTTGCCGGGCACGCTGAGCGACAAGATCGACCCCTACTTGCGGCCGTTGTATGACGCTTTGCACGACATGGTCGACCCCGACTCGATCCCGAGGCTGATGGCAACCGGCATGGTCGAGGTCGCCCCGCTGGCCTACATGCGCGGGCGCACCCTGAACGACGCCTTCATCATCTTGGACGAAGCGCAGAACACCTCAGCGGAGCAGATGAAAATGTTCCTGACTCGGCTCGGGTTCGGATCCAACATGGTCGTCACCGGCGATGTCACGCAGGTGGACTTGCCCAACGGCACCACGTCCGGTCTGCGGGTGGTGGAGGGCATCCTAGGCGGGGTCGAGGACGTGCATTTTTCGCACCTCGGCAGTGCTGACGTGGTGCGACACCGTCTGGTCAGCGCGATCGTCGACGCCTACGACCAATCCGAGGTCACGTTGGCCCGGAGCGCTCGGTGAGCATCGACATACTGAACGAATCTGGCGAAGTGCCGGCCCCGGTGGCCGAGCAAGAACTGCACGATGTCGCGCGCCACGTCCTTGCCGAACTCAAGGTCAACCCCCGCGCCGACCTGTCGATCACACTCCTCGACGAACCAGCGATGGCTGCGTTGCACCAGCAGTGGATGGATCTTTCTGGGCCTACCGACGTGATGAGCTTCCCCATGGATGAGTTGCGGCCCGGGCATACCGAAGCAACCGACGGCGATCCAGGAGTTTCGATGCTGGGCGACGTCGTGCTCTGCCCGAGTGTGGCTCGGGCCCAAGCGACCACGGCGGGGCACTCTGTCGAGGACGAGATGCTGCTGCTGCTCACGCACGGGATCCTGCATTTGGTGGGGTTCGACCATGCCGAGCCTGCCGATGAGCAAGAGATGTTTGACCTTCAACGCACCCTGTTGCTGACCTACCTGGCCGGTCGCGGCCGCAGCAGCACAGCAACGCCAGCCGCGCGGCTCGATAGTGCCTGAGGTGGCGCGCCGATGACATCATTGATCCTGGTGGCCATTGCCGCCACGCTAATCGCCTTTGTGCTGACTGCCGCCGAAACTGCATTGCAACGGATGTCGCGTGCCCGCAGTGATCAACTACTGAGCGATGACCGTCGAGGCGCGCCCGCGCTGGCCCGAATCGTCGCCGACCCTGCGCCCTACATGGCGGTGGCCGCCTTTGGTCGGATCACAGCGGAATCATTGACCGCAGTTGCTGTCGCGGTTGCCGTGGACACGCAGACCGACAGTCATTGGCAGACCGCCCTCATCGCGGTGGGCATCATGATCGTTATCTCCTTTGTCATCGTCGGGGTCTCGCCGCGCACTCTCGGGCGACAGCACGTCGATTCCGTTGCCCTCGTGGCGGCGCCGATGGTCGCGATGCTGCGCCTCGTACTCGGGCCGATAGCCAAGTTGTTGGTGGTCTTCGGCAACGCGGTCACCCCTGGCCGAGGGTATGACGAGGGCCCGTTTGCCTCAGAGGCCGAGTTGCGCGAACTGGTGAACCTGGCTGGCGAAAGTTCGGTGATCGAGGTGGGCGAGCAGGAGATGATCCACTCAATCTTCGAGCTCGGGGACACCGTGACGCGGGAAGTCATGGTGCCGCGACCCGACATGGTCACGATCGCGAAGGACAAAACGCTGCGCCAAGCAATGTCGCTCTTCCTTCGATCTGGCTTTTCCCGGGTGCCGGTCGTCGGCGAAGGCAGCGATGACCTCTTGGGGCTGCTCTATTTCAAGGACGTCGCGCGGCAGGTCAACGCCAGAGGCAGCCAGGCCGAGTCGACCAAAGTGACCGAAGTGATGCGGCCGGTGCATCGAGTGCCGGACAGCAAGTCGGTTGATGGGCTCCTGCGTGAGATGCAGCAACAACGTCTGCACTTTTCGATCGTCATCGACGAATACGGCGGCACGGCGGGACTGATCACCATCGAAGACATTCTGGAAGAGATCGTGGGTGAGATCACCGACGAGTACGACCGCGACGTCGTCGAGGTGGCTCACTTGGAAGATGGTGGAATGCGTGTTCCGGCCTCGATGCCGGTCGATGACCTTGCCGACATGTTTGGCACCACGATCGAGATCGAGGATGTCGACAGTGTCGGCGGTCTGCTCGCCTCGCTCATCGGGATGGTGCCGATCGTCGGCTCAAGCGCCCACATAGCCGGGCTGGAGCTGAGTGCGGAGCGGATGGCAGGTCGGCGGCGTCGAGTGGCCACCGTGGTGGTGCGCGAGGTATCTGAACCTCAGGACGAGCCCACGAGCCAGCTCAATGGTGCCGCCGGCACGGATGAGCGCAGCGCTGAGACGCTGCCGGCGAAGGAGAGCGCATGACCGCGCGCGACACGGACTTCGGCGGCGAGCAACCGGCATACCGGGCCGGTTTTGCGGCCTTGGTGGGGCGCCCCAACGCGGGTAAATCCACGCTCACCAACGCGTTAGTCGGCCAGAAGGTGGCGATCACTTCCAGCAAGCCGCAGACCACCCGCCATGCCATCCGCGGAATACGCAACACCGACGCCGCACAACTCATCTTGGTGGATACCCCTGGGTTGCACCGACCCAGGTCGTTGCTCGGTCAGCGGCTGAACGACCTGGTCCGGGAGACGTTGCTCGGTGTCGATGTGATCGGGTTCTGCCTGCCAGCCGATCAGCGCCCCGGCCCCGGAGATCAGTACATTGCACGTGATCTCAGGACGCTGCAGCAAGCCAAGCGGGTCCCGGTGGTAGCGATCGCCACCAAATCAGACGCGGTGGATCGTGGGCAGTTGGCTGAGCACTTGATGGCGATCGATCAGTTGGCTGACTGGACTGAAATTATCCCGTGTTCCGCGGTGCGGGGGGAGCAAGTCGACGAGGTTGGCGAGGTCCTGGCCTCCTACTTGCCGCCCTCCCCAGCGCTCTTTCCCCCCGACATGATTTCCGATGAACCGCAGATCGTGATGATCGCGGAATTGGTGCGGGAGGCCGCCCTGGAGGGTGTGCGCGATGAGTTGCCCCACTCCTTGGCCGTGGTGGTTGAGGAGATGACTCCTCGGGCGGGCCGACCAGTGGGCAAGGAGATGACCGATGTGCGGGTCAACGTCTTTGTCGAACGACCCAGCCAAAAGGCCATCATCATCGGTCGCGGTGGGTCAAGGTTGCGCGAGGTCGGCACCACAGCCCGGCTGGGCATCGAGGCCATGCTGGGGCACCGTGTGTATCTGGATCTGCACGTCAAGATAGCCAAGGACTGGCAACGCGACCCCAAGCAGTTGCAGAAGCTGGGCTTCTAGCTCCTCCGCTAGCGCTCGGCCAGCTGCACCGGGCCAACATGGGTGGCGAGCCACGCATTCATCGGCGCGGCCTGCCGCCACACCGCGGTGATCTTGTGCAGGGCGTCGGCTGTGAAGATGAAGTCGTTGTCGGGCCCGAACTCTTGGGAGATCGTAAGGCTCTTGTGTCTCAGCAGTTCGATCCTGGGGTGATCGGCGGGGTAGCCGCGCGGAGCCGTCTTCAAGGCCGAGCCACCGACGTCGACCCCCTGGGCTGTGGCGTCGCTGACAACCCGCACCAATTCAGTGCCGGATTGCTCGTCGTCAATGGCAGCGTAGAAGCGCTGCAACTGGTCCCGACTCATCATGTAACAGCCGCTCGCCGTGAAAAGTCCGGACGCGCTGACGTGGGTGTAGAAGACCGACGTCGTGCCTCCCGAGGTGCGTCCTGCGGCGTCCTCGCCGATGACCGCCCCGCAATGCAATTTGTAGGGTGACTTGTCCTTGCTGAAGCGCACGTCGCGATGGGGGCGAAAGACCTTGCCGTTGTCTCCGAACTCATCGGCGGCCTCCGCCAGAAGGCGCTCAAGGGGCTCACGGATATCGTCGTCGTAGACATCCCGGTGCGCGGCGAAGAACTCTTTGGTGTTGTTGGCCTGCAGCTCATTCCAATACGAAACTGCCTGAGGGCCGAAGCCGTCGAAGTCTAATATCTGCTCGTCCATGGTCTCGTTCCTGAGCGTGGCGGGGCGCTGACTATGACTGCATACTCTGCCAGCCTCTGCGCCACTGGTCAGGCAGGGATGCTCGTGGTTGAGTGGAGGGTATGAAGAAACTCATCAATGACCCCGCTGACGTGGTCGCCGAAGCCCTGCACGGGATGGCGCTCGCACACCCCGATCGACTCCGAGTGGACCACGAGAACCGGATTATCTATCGCAAGGACGCACCGAGAGAGGGCAAGGTCGGCCTCGTTTCTGGTGGGGGCTCCGGCCACGAACCGTTGCACGGTGGGTTTGTCGGCCTCGGGATGTTGGACGCCGCGTGCGCAGGAGAGATGTTCACCTCCCCGGTGCCCGACCAGATGATGGCCGCGACCCAGGGGGTGGATGGCGGCGCCGGGGTCCTGCACATCGTCAAGAACTACACCGGTGATGTGATGAACTTCGAGATGGCCGCTGAGTTGGCGGCGGCCGATGCCGGCACCGAGGTCATGTCGGTCATCACCGATGACGATGTGGCAGTGCAGGACTCCCTGTTCACGGCCGGGCGGCGGGGGGTTGGTGTGACGGTACTGCTGGAGAAGATCGTCGGTGCCGCCGCCGAAGCAGGTGCCTCGTTGCAGGAATGTGCCGATGTGGCGAAGAAGATCAACGCAGACGGGCGCTCGATGGGTGTCGCGCTGACGTCGTGCACCGTGCCATCGGCTGGCAAGCCCACCTTCGACCTCGGGGACGACGAAATAGAGATGGGGGTCGGCATCCATGGTGAACCGGGCCGCGAAAGGGTGCCGATGGCGTCCGCCCGGGAGATCGCGGCAATGTTGGTGGAGCCTGTGCTGGCCGACTTGGGCGCCGCACGGGGCGATGGTGTCATCGCCTTCGTCAACGGTATGGGTGGGACGCCGCTGATCGAGTTGTATCTGATGTATAAGGAGGTGGCCTCCATCTTGGAGAAGTCCGGCATCACCGTGGCCCGATCACTGGTGGGCAACTACATCACGTCTTTGGAGATGGCAGGCTGCTCGGTGACCTTGTTGAAGGCCGAGGACCAATCGGTCAGCCTGTGGGACGCCCCGGTGAATACGCCCGGTCTGCGTTGGGGAATCTGATGGCCGGTCTGTCGGCCTTTCAGGCATGGATGAGTGATTTCGCTGAGACGGTTCACGCTCAAGCCGAGCATCTGACAGACCTCGACCGGGCCATCGGTGACGGCGACCATGGCAGCAACATGGACCGCGGGATGAGCAAGGTGGCCGCCCTGGCCGAAGCCGAGGAATTCGCCTCTCTCGACGCGTATCTCAAGAAGGTGGGCATGACGCTGGTGAGCACTGTGGGTGGTGCCAGCGGGCCGCTGTACGGCACCTTTTTCCTGCGCTTCGCAGGGCCGTTGGCCGACGTTTCACATGCGGAGCCGCAGCGGCTCGGTGAGGCACTACGAGCGGGCGTAGAGGGAGTTCTCGCACGCGGCAAGGCGGAACCTGAGGACAAGACGATGTACGACGCCTGGTTACCTGCGCTCGACGCCTTCGACGCAGCGGTCAGTAGCGGCAACGATCTGGCCAGCGCGTTGAGCGCGGCGGCAGACGCGGCCGCGGCGGGCCGGGACGCCACCGAACCCCTGGTGGCCCGCAAGGGTCGAGCGAGCTATCTGGGAGAGCGCAGTCGCGGCCATATCGACCCCGGAGCGGCCAGCACGACCATGCTGTTGGAGTCCGCTGCCCGCACGCTGGTCTGATCGCGCCAATCTGTAGGGAGGGAGCGGTGTGATCGGGATCGTCGTCGTCAGTCACAGCCATCCTTTGGCTGCCGCCGCGGTCGGACTGGCCTTTGAGATGGTCGAGGCCGAGCGATTGCCTCGGATCGAAGTCGCTGCAGGGCTCAATGAATCGACCTTCGGCACCGACGCCACAGCAGTCGCCGAAGCCATCAACGCCGCGGACTCACCGGACGGGGTGTTGGTGTTGCTTGATCTGGGTAGCGCCATCCTGTCGGCAGAAATGGCGCTCGAGTTTCTCGATCCCGAGGTCGCCGAGCATGTGCGGCTGTCCAGTGCCCCGCTGGTTGAGGGACTCGTCGCGGCGGTCGTCACCGCGTCCACCGGCGCTGATATCGGTCAGGTCAACCTGGAAGCCGAGCGTGGACTGCTCGCCAAGTCGAGCCACCTCGGAGCTCAGGAACCCCAGGGTGACCAGGAGAACGTGGCCGGAGCACCTGCGGACCAGAGGCCGGATGCGGTGACCCGCGAACTGCTGGTGGACATACCGCACGGATTGCATGCCCGACCGGCGGCCCGCTTCGTGCACTGCGTGAATCGCTTTCCGGACGCACGCGTCCAGGTGCGTAAGGTCGACGGCGCCCTGCAGACTGTCGATGCCGGCAGTCTGAGTTCGGTAGCGACGCTGAGCGTGGGGCAGGGGGACCGCATCGCGGTCAGCGCGGCGGGCTCGGATGCCGAGGAGGTCCTGGCGGCTCTGGCCGCGTTGGCAGCGTCCGGTTTCGGCGATCAGCACGACGAAAGATCGGGGTCGCAGTCGCAGCCCAGCGATGGGTTGTCTGCGTCGTCCATGGGCTCGGGGCTTGACGCCGCGATCGGCGTACTAGTACGCGCCCAGGGCACGCCCGCAGTGAACGACTACGAGTCCTCAGGCGATCCTGAAGTCGAAGGAGAGCGGCTGGTCGACGCCGTCGAGTCGGCGGCATCGGAGCTTCAAGATCTGATCGAAACCACTCGCGCCACCATCGGGGCGAGGGAGGCCAACATCTTTGAGGCTCACCTGGCGATGGTCCGCGACACAGCGCTGCTCGATCCCACCAGGCGGGACATCGCCGCAGGTCTGCCCGCAGCGTTGGCGTGGGCGCGGGCAGGCGAGTCGGTGCAGGGCCGATTTGCCGAACTCGACGATGTCTACCAGCGCGAGCGAGCCCACGATGTACGCAGCGTCACCGGGCGGGTGCTTCGGCACTTGGTGGGGCCAGATGAGGTCCAGCCCTCCGCTGTGCGGGACGGGCAGCAGGGGCAGGCGAAAATCTTGCTCGTCGAGGAGCTAGACCCGGGCGCGGCCGCCGACGTCGACATCGAGGCCGTTGCCGGCATTCTGACCACACGCGGCGGGTCGACCGGTCATGGGGTTCTCATAGCGGCTGCTCGTGGGGTGCCGATCTTGACGGGCGTCGTTGAGATCGGTGACGTCGCGGCAGGCACCCTGGTGGCTTTCGATGCACGAGCAAGGCAGGTGCTGATCGATCCGTCACCTGAGCAATGTGGTGAGTTCGAGTCGATGCTGGCACAGCGAGTGAAACAGCAGGATGGTGAGCGGGCTGCCGCCGCGGAGCCCGGTCGAACTCGTGACGGCCTTAAGGTGTCAGTCAAAGCAAACGTGACGAGTGCAACTGAGGCCGCTCAGGCTGTCGAACGTGGCGCAGAAGGCTCGGGGTTGGTGCGAACTGAAGTCATGTTCGGACAGTGCTCTGTTGCACCCAGCGTCGAAGAGCAGGTCGTCGAGTTCACTGCCATTGCCGAGGCGTTGAATGGCGGCTCGATGACGATCCGCACATGGGACATCGGTGCGGACAAAGCGCTGGGTTTCTGGGCCCAAGAGGCTGAGCAGAACCCCTTTCTCGGGGTGCGCGGTGTTCGCTCGTTTCGGGATCATCCGAGACTGCTGCAGGACCAGCTTCAGGCGGTGTGTCAGGTGGCGCGAAACTTTCCGGTACGGGTGATGTTTCCGATGGTGGCGACTGTGGCGGAAGTGAATTGGGCTCTTGAGCAGTTGGAGCGCGCTGGAGAACGGGTGGCCGGTGGCCGGCCCGACGGTCTCGAGGTCGGCGTCATGATCGAGGTCCCTGCGGCGGCCTTACGCGCCCAAGCCATGAGCGTGTCACTCGACTTCGTCAGTATCGGCACGAACGACTTAACGCAGTACACGATGGCAGCCGAGCGCGGCAATGCTGGAGTCGACTACCTCTTCGACGCCATGGACCCCGCCGTGTTGCGCTTGGTCGCTCAGGTATGCCGAGAGGTAACTGAAGGAGTCAGCGTCGGGGTGTGCGGCGGTGCCGCCAGTGACCCCGTGGCGGCTGCAGTGCTCGTTGGCTTGGGTGTCGAGGACCTCAGTGCGACGGCCGTCGCCGTGCCACGAGTCAAGGCAGTGCTGCGCCGGCATACCGCCCAGGAACTGCGGGATCTCGCCGAGCGAGCCCTGCGGTGCCACTCGGCGCACGAGGTGCGCGCCCTGCTCAGCGCGCTCGAAGACCGCTGAGCACTCAGCGCACACCCCTGGTGCGGAATTGCATACTGATCCTCGGGCCGGTTGCCGCTGACGTCTTCGGCACGCAGTGATCCCAGGTACGTTGACACGACCCGCCCATGACCATGAGGTCGCCGTGACCCAGCATGTGACGAATCGATTCCCCTTCGCCATGCGGCCGCAGCATCAACGCTCGGGGCGCGCCGATCGACACGATGGCCACCATGGTGTCGTCGGTGCCCCCACGGCCGAACCGATCGCCATGCCAGGCGACGCTGTCCCGTCCATCGCGATACAAACACATCCCCAGGGTGCGAAATGGCTCGTTCAATTCATCGCGATAGTGCTCGTTCAATGCGCCGCGAGCCTCGGCCAGGATCGGGTCGGGCAAGCGTCTCGCCCTCGTCGTAGTGCCGCAGTAGCCGGGGTTGTCCACCACGCGGTCGAACATCTGCCGCCGCTCCTTCTGCCAGTCGACGTCAGCGACGCCCCCCAGCCTCAACCGATCGAGCAACTCCTCCGATCCACACCCACCCACGACGCACATCGACCCAGGCCCCACCGCCGAGTTGAGACCGTTCGACCGTATGACGCAGGGGGCGCAGTCCCACATCGCGGGCCTGATCCAAGAGGCTGGTCTGCCATGTCATCGACATGCTCACAGGGCAGAACATGTGTTCGATGACCGCCACCGAAGTGTCAATGCCGGCCTGGGTGCGCTTCGGGAGGACAATAGGGA
>JBBSNC010000070.1:0-11856 GCA_038232855.1 Actinomycetales bacterium | reverse complement strand
AATCACTGAGGGAGCCACTAATGAGAGCCACGAATCTTTCACGCCTGCTGGCGGTGATGGCCGCGCTGTTGCTTACGATGGCAGCTTGTAGCAGCGAGGAGGACACCCAAACCGCGGATGCCGGTGGGGACACTGAGGACATCGTCGCACCCACCGAGGAGGACACAACAGCGACAGACGCCACTGAGGAGCCGGCAAATGCAACGGACAACGCGCAGGAGACCGGCGCCGCAGAGACGTCCGCAGAGGGGCCCATCCGCGTGGGATTGCTGACCTCCCTGACCGGTCGGTTCACCCCATGGGGTCTGCAAACCCGTGCCGGCATGCAGTTGGGCATTGATGAGATCAATGACTCCGGCGGGGTGGAGGGCTGAATGATCGAGATGGTGGAGGCCGACGATCAAAATAACCCCGACGAGGGGACAACGGCCTTGGAACGCATGGTCGAACAAGACGGTCGTTGCTGCGGGCGGGGTCATCTCCTCCGATGTGGGACTTGCCACCTCTCGGACCGCCGAGGAGTTGGAGGTTCCGCTGTTCTTGGTCAAGGCCGGCGCTGGTGGCATCCTGAGCCAAGACAGTCGCTACACCTTCCGGACCTGCCTGCCTGCCGCCCCGATGACCGCCGGTCCGCTTGCGCAATACATCGAACAGCAGGGACTGACCCGCGTCGGAGCGGTCATCGCCGACTATGCCTGGGGTCAATCCGTCCGAGAGGCACTGGAAGCAACCTTCAGCGAAATCGACGGCGTGGAATTGCAGATTGAAGTCGCCCCGGTCGGCGAAACCGATTTTACGACCTACCTGCGGGCTTTGGAATCGTTTGACCCTGACATCATCGCCGCCACGGGCCATCCACCCGGTGCCGGGCCCTTGACCCTGCAGGCCACCGACCTGGGATTTGATGTTCCCGTAATCGGGCCCTACGCCCCGTTGGCGACAGTGTTCGAAGCAGTCGGGGACGTCGCGATCGACCGTTACGCCGACTACGGCTGCGCCGATTACAGCAGCCAGGACTACCAAGACCTAGCTATACGGTTTGCCGAGTCATCTGAATTCGGGTTCATGGAAAGCGATGCGGTCGCCGGATATGGCATCGTGCAGATGGTCGCCGAGGCCGTTGCTGAGGTTGGGGACGATCCCGCAATGGTTGCGGAATATCTGCACGCCAACACCTTCGACCTGCCCGGTTACGCCTTCAGCCTCGGATGGACCGACTATGGCGAATTGGCTGAGGCCCAGCCGCCCTTGTCCATCATCCGAGAGATGGACCCACCCGCGGGCATCAACGAAGGCGCCACCTGGTACCCCGAGGTACTGATCATCCCCGAGCCACTTGAGCCCTACGTCCCCGAGTGACCACATCCAAGCCGATCCTCCAGCTGCACGACGTTCGCAAGCACTTCGGCGGTCTGCCGGCCGTCGATGGAGTCACGCTGGACGTTCCACAGGGGTGTATATTTGCGGTCATTGGGCCTAACGGTGCCGGCAAAAGCACCCTGCTGAAGACCATCAGCGGCATGCACCAGCCAACCGGAGGACACATCATGATGGGGGGGGTCGACATCACCGGCATGTCGACCCACCGCATCCGTCATCAGGGAGTGGCCAAGGTCTTACAGACCCCTCGTCCGTTACCATCGATGACCACGCGCGAGAACGCAGCCCTGGGGGCCATGTTCGGCACACCGGGTGGCCGACGAAGCGAACACGCATCATTATCGACGGCCGATGAGGTTTTGGAGCTGGTCGGGCTGGGCTCCAAGGGCCGGTGGCCGGTAGACCAATTGACTCTTCACGAACAACGGTTCTTGGATTTGGCTCGAGCGTTGGCTGGCAGGCCCCGCCTGTTGTTGTTGGATGAGGTCATGGCTGGGCTGAACCCAGGTGAACTGGAGGCCTCCATCAACCTGGTTCGTCGGGTCCGTGACGATGCTGATGTCACGGTGATATGGGTTGAACACGTGATGCGGGCCGTCACCACCCTGGCCGAGCACATCGCGGTCTTGAACTTCGGGCAGTTGCTGGCCCAGGGGGCGCCTGAACAGGTCATGCGCGACCCACAGGTCATCGAGGCCTATTTGGGTGCTGGAGCCACCGACGCGGAGGGTGATGGCCCTGCTTGAGGTCACTGATCTCTCAGTCGGCTATGACGGCAACGACGTCGTGCATGCCGCAACCTTTGATGTTGCGACAGGGGAGGCGGTCGCCATCATCGGATCCAACGGCGCTGGCAAGACCACCTTGTTGCGGACACTCTGCGGGCTGCAACCCGGATCTGCTGGCCAGGTCCGCTTCGACGGGCGCGATATCACCGGCCTGCCAACGCACGTGCTGTCGCGGACAGGAATGGCCTACGTGCCAGCCGAGCGCCGCTTGTTCCCCCAGATGTCGGTGGCGGAGAACCTAGCATTGGGGGCCTATCCCGGGAGTCCCGACCCCGCCCAACGTCAAGCCGTCTTTGACCTGTTCCCCCGATTGGACGAACGCCGCAATCAGCATGCCGGGACGATGAGCGGTGGCGAACAACAAATGCTGGCGGTGGGCAGGGCGTTGATGTCTCGACCCAGACTTTTGATGCTGGACGAACCGACCACCGGGCTCGCACCGATCCTGGCCGCGGACGCCTACAGGGCATTGGCCACACTGAAGGAGGAAGGTATGACCATCCTGGTTGCCGAACAACAGGTCCCCTTGGCGTTGAGCCTGGCCGACCGAGGCTATGTGTTGGAGGACGGCCACATCGAACTGGAAGGCACCTCAGCAGCCCTGGCTGACAACTCAGACGTTCGGCGTGCTTACCTCGGGATTGCCTAGATGCAAGCGGTCATCATGGACGGGATCATCGCCGGTTTGCAGTTGGGTCTGCTGGCAGTGGGACTCAGCCTGCTGTACGGGCTGGGTGGTGTGTTGAATCTGGCACACGGCGCCATCGCGGTGGCTGCCGCAATGGCGGCCTCACTGGCCATGGGGGCCGGCTGGCCCACAGTGGTCGCCGGGTTGGCCGGGGTCGCATTGGCCGCAGGCATCGGTTTGGCCTTGGACCAGACCATCATGCGGGCGGTCTACCGACTGACGGGCGAGGGTCGTGTTCTGCTGAGTCTGCTGTTGACACTCGGCATGGCGTTTGTCATCGATGGGATCCTGGGCTGGCGGTTTCCAAACGAAGCGTTGAGCCTGCGCATCGGGGGCGGCGGAGTCGACATCCTGGGGGTCCGAATGCGCTCAGGCAGCCTGGTGGCCGCCGCCATCGCTGTGGTGGCCATCGGGGCTGTGATCCTGTTCCTGCGGGCAACCACGTTAGGGCGTGCGGTGCGATCGGTGATCCAAGACGAAGAGGGCGCTCGGCTGGTCGGTGTTGATCCGTCGAAGGTCCGCACGCTAATCTTTGGCGTCAGCGGCGCGTTAGCCGGTGTGGTCGCGATCACGCAGTCAATGACCGCACCGGTCACCGTGACCTCCGGGTTTGACTTCACGATCCTGGCACTCATCGTCACCGTCGTCGGAGGACTTGGCAGCGCGACCGGTGCGTTGCTGGCCGGTGTGTTGTTGGGCATCGTCAACGCACTCAGCTCGTTTTACATCGGCGCCTATATCACTTCGATCATTCTGCTTGCGGCGGCCGGGCTGACGATCTTGGTGCGCCCCTCCGGGCTGATGGGGCGGGTTTAAGATGTCCACTTCTTCAACCTCCGGGACCTCGAGTATCGCTGTCGGCGATCGCGCATCGCTTGATCAGCCATCGTGGCAGGCCTATGTGCCGGTTGTGGCCATTGTGATCTTGCTGGCTTTGGTGCCATTGAGTATCGGTGATTCACGGACGTTTATGAGCCTGGCCACCAACGTGTTGGTGTTTGCCGCGTACGCAACGGCGTTTAACGTCATCTTTGGCAGCACCGGACAGCTGTTTTTGTGTTTGGGTGCACTTGCTGGCGTCGCGGGCTACAGCTCGGCGATACTCAGCGACCGTGCTGGGCTGCCACTGGTCCTGACCATAGCCTTGGGGACCATTGCCTCAGGTGTGCTGGGCGCGTTGTTCAGCTGGGTGTCGGTGCGGCGGTCGTTGGATGTCATCTTCACCGGCATCGTCACCCTGACCTTCTCGCTGGGCTTCAGCAACTTGGTATTGGGTCAGCGTGAGCTTACGGGTGGGGAGACAGGGCTGGTCGTCGAAGCTGGCCAGAGTTCGCTTCTAGGCGATCTGGTGCCTGCATATTATGTCTTTCTTTTTCTGGTCGGAACCTATCTGACGCTGTTTCGGTGGCTGCAGCGCTCGCATTTCGGTTGGGCCTTCAGGGCGTTGAAGGACGATGAGATGTCAGCGGAACTGGCTGGCGTCAATGTGGCCCGCTATCGCGTCTGGGCCGGGGCCATCGGCTCGGCGATGCTCGGTCTGGTCGGGGCGCTGTACACCCACCATGAGGGGTTCATCAGCCCGTCGACCTTCGCGTTTGCCCATGTCGATGTTCGGACCCTGGCAATGTTGGCATTCGGCGGCATCGGGACGCTGGTGGGCCCTGTCGTCGGGGCGGTCAGTTTCGGGGTGATCGATGAACTTCTGCGCGATCTGGGCCAGCTTCGTGTGGCGGTGTACGGCGTCATCTTGGTCGCACTGTTCCTCGGGTTTCGCAGCGGCATCACTCCCGCGATCAGTGGCCTGTTTCGACGCGCTTCGACCCAGCCCGCTGACAGTGACGGGTCACCGCGGCTGTGAAGTGTCTAGCTTTGCAACTGATGCCGCTCGGCCTCGGCGCGGCGACTCAGCACCGCACTTGGACCTTGCCCGACGCCGTCATCGGTAAAGGTCGGCAGTGACCTTGAGCCTGCTTGAGTCCGGCCATGTCGAGCCAGCACTCGGTCACGTGATGTAGAGCGCCTTCCACGTGGACGAGCGAAGAGGTAGATCGGCGCAGGCGTCTTGGCCATGGGCGCACCGAGGTGCAAAGAAGCACCCGGCCGGGGGGTAGCGTCGCCAGCTCAGCCAGGTCCAGGCGTGAGCCCCGTTACCCGTGGTAAGTCGATTTGTGGTGACGCGCCCAGTAGACAGAGCGTGTAGGGGGTGTTCCGGCTGGGCGAGCACCTGGTCCCTGGAACCTGTCTCAACGACGCGGCCGGCGTACCCGACGGCTACCCGGTCATTGATCTCAGCGTCCACACCGAGGTCTTGGGTGATCAGCACGACGGCGGTACCGCGGGTGTCGCGCATCCAGCGCAGCAGGTCGAGGATCTGCCGCCTGGATGGTCACGTCGAGTCCCGTGGTCGGTCCGTCCGCGATCAGAATGCCAGGGTTGCAGGCGAGGCCATCGCTATTATTGCTCACCCCAGCCCGTGCCCGCCATGTGAGATCCGACATCGTGGCCTGACCTATTCGGGTTCAGAGTCCTACAGGCCGACGCTCCACCGCATCGGTCAAGAAGGAGAGCCGCATGCTAAGCCCAGAAGACAACGAACGAGTCACCCGTACCGGACCGGGGACCCCGTGCGGGTCCTTACTTCGGTCCTACTGGCAGCCCGTGGCCCTGACCGAAGAGTTGTCGCCCGAGCGGCCCGGCAAAGCGGTCAGGCTCTTGGGCGAGGATCTCTTTCTGTATTGCGATGCCGACAACGAATACGGGCTGATCGGACGCTGGTGCAGCCATCGGGGCGTCGACCTGTCCTACGGTCGGCTGGAGGACGGCGGCGTCCGCTGCTTGTACCACGGGTGGCTATATGACCGAGAGGGCCGATGCCTAGAGCAGCCCGCTGAGCCAGCGTCCAGCCGGTTTGGCGAGAAGATCGACCATCCGGCCTACCCCGCGATCGAGCGAAATGGCATCGTCTTCGCCTACCTGGGTGGTGGCGATCCGCCGCCGCTGCCCTGCACCGACTGTTTCGCCGCCCCAGCCGCGTACACGTTTGCGTTCAAGAACCTGTGGGACTGCAACTGGCTTCAGGGGCTAGAAGGCGGCATCGACCCGAGCCATGTTTCATTCCTCCACCGCTTTCTCAAGGACGACCCTCGCGACACGTACGGCCAGCAGTTTCGGGACGAAGTTGAGGGGACGGGAAGGTCGCTCTCTGCATTGGTTGGGGAGTCCTCTCGCCCAACCATCGATGTCGAGCCTACCGAGACCGGCCTGCGCGTGTTCGCGATCCGCGACCTTGAGAAGAAACGTCGGCACGTGCGGATCACGAACCTGCTGTTCCCGAACGCATTCGTCATCCCGTTCAACAATCAGATGGCAATCACTCAGTGGCACGTCCCCGTCGACAACATCACTCACCACTGGTACATGATGATGTACGACTTCGCAGAGCCGACGGACACGGAGGTCCTGCGCGAGCAGCGGATGGCCTCGACACAACTACCGGACTACCGCCCAGTCCGTAACCGGTCAAACCAGTGGGGCTTCAACGCCGAGGAGCAGCAGTCAGCGACTTACACCGGGATGGGTCTCGACATCAACGTCCACGATCAGTGGGCCGTCGAGAGCATGGGCCCGATTCAGGACCGTTCTCTTGAGCGACTCGGGACCTCCGACCGGGCCGTCACGGCGTACCGACGGCAGTTGCTCCGGGGCATCGAGAACCACGAGGCGGGGAAACCGACCTTGAACCGCGCGGACGGCGCACTGAAGGCGGGGGGTCCCGTGACCGTTGACATGATCGCCAGCGACGACGACTGGGAAGATCAGTGGCGGGCAAAGGACCGCGCACGCCGCGAAGCGTCGCCTTGGGCGACCGCCAACCTGGCCCGGCCGGACCCGCGATGACCCGCCCAGTCACCAGCCGACCGGCGGGCTTCGTCACTCGGCACGAGCTTTGGGACGATCGCCAAGAGACGGCCGCCCACGACGCACGTCGGATCATCGAGGAGCTCGGAATCGAGCTGATTAGGTTTTCCTTCCCGGACCAGCACGGCGTGCTGCGTGGCAAGACAATCACAGTCTCGAGTTTTGAGAACGTGCTTGGATCGGGTGTCACTTTCCCGTCCACACTGCTGCTCAAAGACACGTCCGGCCGAACGATTTACCCGGTTTTCTCCCCAGGGGCGGGTATGAACCGCCCAGACCTCGCCGGTGCCGCCGACATGGTTATGGTCGCCGACCTAACGACCTTCCGCGCGCTACCGTGGGCTGAGCGAACAGCCTGGGTACTGTGTGACCTCTACTTCCCTGACGGGCGTGTCGTGCCCTTTTCCTCAAGGGCGGTGCTTGCACAGCAGATGGACGCCCTTGACGAGCGGGGGTTCGGGTCCACCGTCGGGATCGAGATCGAGTTCCACGTCTTCGCCATCGCCAAAGGTGCGCTGGGTTTTGACGACGTCACCCAACCAGGTGCCGCCCCGGCGGTCCTCCCCGCCAGCCATGGCTATCAACTCCTCAGTGAGGAACGGATTGACCGAGTCGATGAGGTCGTCCAATTGGTCCACGGGACTCTGCGCGACCTTGGGATACCCGTGCGCTCGCTGGAGGTCGAGTTCGGCCCCAGCCAGCTGGAGCTGACCCTGGAGCCCCTGTCGGCAAAGGATGCCGCTGACCACATGGTCCTGCTCCGCGCTGCGGTCCGTCAGGTCTGCCGACGACACGGGTACCACGCGACGTTCATGTCGCGACCTCGGCTCCCTAACCTCTTCCCCAGCGGCTGGCACCTACATCAGTCTCTAGTCGACCGCTCGACGGGCTGCAATCGCTTCGTCGGGCAGAACGGTGACATGCTGAGCCCCGTCGGCCGCCAAGCCCTCGGCGGTCTCCTTCGCCACGCCGCTGCTGCATCGCTATTCACCACACCGACGATCAACGGCTACAAACGCTATCGCCCAAACTCCCTCGCACCAGACCGCATCGCATGGGGGGTCGACAACAAGGCCGCCATGGTACGGCTTTGCGGCGTGTCCGGTGACCCCGGCACTCACCTGGAGAACCGGTCGGGAGAGCCGGCAGCAAACCCATATCTCTACATCGCTTCGCAAATCGCCGCCATGGCGGCCGGGCTAGAGGACGACGTGGACCCGGGTCCGCCGAGCCTGGCGCCGTACGCCGAGGATCGCCCCCTCTTGCCCCGAAGCCTGGCAGCCGCTCTGGACGCGCTCGAAGGAGATGAGATCTTCGCCGCCCGCATGGGCACGGACGTGGTGAGCTACATGATCGACCTGAAGCGCTTCGAGCTCGATCGTTTCGCAACGAGCGTTACCGACTGGGAGCACAACGAGTACATGGACCTGTTCTAGCGCAAGCGTCGATCATGAACCCAGCGAAGAAGTCAGCCAACGCCTGGTACCCATCGAGCGGCAGTACGGCGGCCACGTGCTGGTCCGGACGAACGACGATGAGGCACCCGCCCCTGTCGATCCCGCGATGATCGAAGGTGTCGGGCCGGTTCTTGGGGTACGAGCAAAAGACTTTCTCGTAATCGACAAGCCCGTAGCGGCCCTTACGGGGAAGCAGGAGGTCCGGCAACGCGCGAACGTCGACATCACGGTGATCCTGCTGGAGCACCGCACGGACGTCGATCACGGCGTCGGAGTCGGCCGCCCGGGGGGTGAAGCGAACTAGCGGTGACGTGGTGTCATGGGCCAGGAAGTCACACACCGCCCGGAGCCTCGACGTGGCTTCGGCCGGGTCGGTGGCATCCGCAAACGCATACACCCGCCAGCGGCCATCGGCCTTGACCGTGTGCCCCAGGTGGACGGGCTTGGCATCTGCGAGCCGGATGACTAACGTCGAGTGGAACCGCCGACCGATCGTGAAGCCCTTCGCCAGATCCTGATGGACGTCCTCAGCTGTGACAATCGAAGGCGTGTAGTGGGTCTCGGTGCCTGCGGTGAAACGGCCCTGCTTTACGAAGTAGCGCTGGAACTCGGCGGGATCGATCCCTTCGCCCTCCCCGCTCCCGACGGTTCTCGGCTTCGCGCTGAACAGCCTTGCGAACTGACGGTCGAAGTCGATCAGTTCCTTGGCGACGGCCTGCCGTTCGGCCGAGTAGCTGTGCAGCAGCTCGGCAACAGCCTGACCGCGCAGCACGGCCGCCAGCTTCCACCCTAGGTTGAAGGCATCCCGCATGGACACGTTCATGCCCTGACCGGCCTTGGGGCTGTGAGTGTGGCAGGCGTCACCGGCGATGAACACGCTGGGAGCTCGGTGCCCATCCCGTCCGTCCTCGACGTCATCGAACCTGTCGCACAGCCGCTGGCCGATCTCGTAGACCGACCACCACGCGACCTCATGCACCTCAAGGCTGTAGGGGTGCAGGATGCGACGGGCGACAGCCACCAGGTCATCGGGGCTTACCGCGTTCCGGTCAAGGCGTTCGCCCTCGGCCAGCTCGTCGAGCTCGACGTACAGACGAACCAGGTATCCGCCCTCCCGGGGGATGATCAGCAGGTTGCCCTCGTCGGCGGAGTGGATGGCTGACTTTAGGCGAATGTCAGGGAAGTCAGTCACGGCCAGCACGTCCATGACTCCCCATGCACGGTTGGCGGAGTCGCCATGCAGTGTCCGGCCCATGAGCGTACGGATAGTGCTACGCGCCCCGTCGCATCCGACCACATACCGCGCCCTCACCGTCGCCAGTTCAACCTTCTGGTCTTGCTTGAGGCGCTCGATAGTGACCGTTACAGGGTGGGCTGCGGCCGGGTCCACGACAAGATCGACGACCCGGCACGAATAGTCGGGCTCCAGACGCGTCGGCGACCATCGCATGACGTCAAGCAGCAAGTCGTGTACCCGGGCTTGGTTGAGGATGACATGCGGGAATTCCGACAGGCCATCCTCGGTGTCCTGGATCCGACTGCCGCGCACGATCGTGTGTGGACGCACGTCGTCAGGCTTCCAGAAGGTGGTCTCATTGACCCAGTAGGCCTCCTTCAGCACGCGTTCGGCGAACCCGAAGGCCTCGAACATCTCCATTGTTCGGCAGGCGATGCCATCGGCCTGCCCAAGCTCCATGGGCCCTGACTTCTGCTCCACGATCCGCGTGGTGATCTCGGAAAACCGTGAGAGCTGGGCAGCCAGAACCAGGCCCGCCGACCCCGAACCCACGATCAGAACGTCCAGCTCGTCGGGCAGGTCCCCGGTCTGGCCCTCGGCGATCATCGGTTTCGCTGGCTGCCCGATCCGAGGGTCGCCTGGCCGGAACCCGTTCAGGTGAAACTGCATGTGCGACCTCCCGTCCCCGTCCTTGACGACAGAACAGATGATAGGCGCGTTCGCCGAGAATGGAAACTACTCTGGGGGTCCTGTAAAAGTTGTCGGTCGCTAACGGCCTGATCGCCGCAGGGAGGCTGGGCGGTGGGGCCGGTGGGGGCAGGTGCGCACGACCTCAGACAGGGTCCAGGGGCTTCTACAGCACCGGATCGTAAGGTCATCAGATCGTGCGTGTACTTGCCTGGTAGCCATTTGGCTGTTTTGTCCGTGCCGATGGCCAGTTCGTCGGCCAGGATCTGTACGGCGTCAGCGCACGGTGCAAGCCCGACCATCGACCGGGGCCGTGATGCGTTTCCCACGCCCGACGAAGCGCGTTCAGGGCGGTGGTCTTGCTCGCCCCGGCCGCCCGATATGCCACTGTCCTAGATTTCCTGGGCAGTCAGCGTACAGCCAGAAGCGATCCCCGAAGCCAAATAGCCTCTGACCTGCGGTTATGTGGTGGTCAGGGGCGGGGTCGAACCGCCGACCTTCCGATTTTCAGTCAGTCCATCGCGGGTCGTAGCCCCGCAGATCTATTGAGTTTTCGGCCTTTTGGCCATGACCACCGTGCCATATACGGGGGTTCGGCGCCACATGTTGTGTCACGACTGTGTCACGGGGCGCAGGTCGGTCAACATTAATGGCCAGGGCTCATTGCGACGGCGCGAAGGTTCCGGATCCGCCTGGACACCCGGAACCCCCGTAGGCCGATGGGTCAGCGGTCGAGCCACTCTGTTCACCGAGATATGCCGCCACCCCCTCCCCGATGGCAAATCGGGTTGCGCTCCACCCGTATGTGCTGCCCTCGTCAACGGCATACCCGGTCCTGGTGAACTCCGACCCGTCCAGCCGGTAGCCCGACCCGTAATTGACGCCGCCGCCCCACGCCCAGGAAAACTCGACCAGTTGCCCCTCATAAGTCTCAACGATAGGTGCCATGGCGCCGTCGCGGGCCTCGACAATGCCACCAGTTATCGTGTTCACACCCACGCTGCTGGTGATCAGCAGCTCGGTTGCCGGATCGGTGTCGACGTTGGCGATGCACTCGGTGCCATAGCCCCCACTGGGACCCGTGCCATCCTCTGGAAAAGGATAGATGGGCAAGGTGTAGGGGGTCAGCGTGCCCAGCGCGGTGGTGTAGCCGGCGATGGTCAACTCGCCCTCGTAGTCGCCGGTGACGTACTGGTACATGATGACCCGGTCAAGCTGGTCTTCGTCGGTGCCGTCGCCATCCAGGTCAGTTGCGATCACGGTGACACACGTGGCGTCAGTCGGAATCAATGGGCTGTCGGGCGGGCGTGGACAATCGGCGAAGTAGTAGGTGCGCTGGCCAGGGATCATCCTGGCCTGGTCCAGGTCTGTCGTCGTCGCTTGTTGTCCGTTGGCAGCGGCGATCACGGCTTGTTCCACCGGCAGGCTGATGGCTGCGGTCCCACCAAGGATGGTCAGATCGGTGATGGGGTGTTGGCGTATGGCCGCATCGACTGGTTCTGCCAATGAATCCTTGGGGGTCAACAGCAGCGGTGCCTGGCGCAGCGCGGCGTAGACGCCACCGGTTAGTGCGTCGGGAAACGCCTCACCTGAGGCGAGTGTGAACGCGGCCGGCGGGTTCTGATCGTCATAGATGGCCTCGGCCAACGAGACCGCGACCTCGTAGGGATCAGCGCCTGGATAGGTCGCAGTGGCAACGTT
>JBBSNC010000069.1:0-11936 GCA_038232855.1 Actinomycetales bacterium | reverse complement strand
TGTGCGGGCGCGGGACCGGGCGCCGATGGAGCCGGCACCATCGATCTTGAAAGGGTTCACTGCTCCAGCAAGCACGCCGTCTGCGGACGTCGCCGTACGCATGATGGCCGAGCCGAGGGCGTAGCACTCGCGCGTCGTCTTCGGCTTGTCGTGGGGGAGAGCGTCCTCGTACCAGCGGAGGACCACCGTCGGGGTGATTTGGTCAAGGGGGAGGTCCCCGAGGGTCGGAAGTAGGTACTTGTGGAGCCAGATCCGATAGCCGCGACGGGTGGACTCCTGCAAAGGGCCGTTCTTGGTTCGGCGCGCGCGCAGCCAGGTCGCGGAGAACTCAGCAAACGTGACAACGGCCTCGCGCTCGGCTCGTGCTCGCTCGGCCTGGGCGTGCTCGGTGAGGGTGGCCCACGCTGCCCCTTCAGCATTGAGGCGCCGCTCTTCGTCGCGGAGCCAGTCCCCGGCGGCCTCCTTGCCGTACGTGGTCGGTTCAAAAGTGTGGGGCGCCGATATGGTCCGGCCTCCGCGTCCGGAGGGGTGCCCCAGGGGGACCGTGAAGCGCGCTTGCCAGCGTCCCGAGCGCATCCGCGTCACCTGCCCGAACCGCCGACGCGGCGATCTTGCATCGTTCATGCAGCGGATCCTACGGCAAATGGTGTCCCTTTGTGTCCCTCTCAGGACAGTTGGAGTCGCACTGCTTCCCCTTATTTCTGCAGGTCAGAATCCCGTGCGTCCTATTGTGTCCACTTGAGTCCAACAGGAACGCTTGTTGGTTCGAGTCCAACCGGGGGAGCGATCCCACAACGAAGGCCCGGCTCAACAGAGCTGGGCCATCGTTGTGCTCAGTGCTCATCCCGCGCCACGCCAGGGACAACCAGGTCTTACCTCAAACCCCGCCCACCCCCGCGCCCCCGGCATTGGTGGCATCAACCTTTGGCGCTGGCCCAGCCAAGTTGCCTTCCTCGTCCTTCTTGGCCTTCTTGCCAGCCCCTGCGGCCTTGCGGCGCTGGCGGTTCTCCAGAGCCTCGGCCACCTTGCTGAGCGCGTAGTTGATGAGGATGAAGATCACGGCGGCGACGATGTAGGTCTGGAGCACGTTTGCCTCCGACGAGCCCAGTTGCCGCGCCCGGGTCAAGAGCTCTGTGTAGAGGATGATGTAGCCCAGCGCTGAGTCCTTGACGATGACGATGATCTGACTCACGATCACAGGCAGCATCGAAGTCAAAGCCTGGGGGACGAGGATAGCCCGGCGCACTTGGGCAGGGTTGAGGCCGATGGAGAGTCCCGCTTCGCGCTGTCCGCTGGGGAGTGAGCGCACCCCCGATCTAATGACCTCACACAGCACTGACGAGTTGTACAGGGTGAGCCCAACGACGACGCCGATGAAGGGGTTCCAGGCGTCGTTACTCCAGCTCTGGAGGGCCAGATAGAAGAAGGTGAAGATCATCATGATCAGCACCGGGACGGCCCGGAAGAACTCGACGAAGATGGTGGTCGCCCACCGCAAGGGGGCAAGGTCCGACATGCGGCCCATGGCAAGAATGAGACCAAAAACCATAGAGAGCACGATCGCCACGGCGGCCGCTCGGAGGAGGTCCCAAATACCGGGTAGGAGGTAGTTGGTCCACGACGAGGCCTTGAGGAAGGGCGTCCACTTGGCGGCGTCCAGTTGCCCCTTTTCGTCCATCCGCAACAGGATGAACACGATAATTGCCAGCAGCGCCAAGAGGCCGACCACCGCGATCAATCGGTGCCGGACCACAGCCTTTGGACCAGGTGCATCGAAGAGAACTTGGGGTGCACTCATCGTCGGACCACCAACTTCTCAGAGAGGTAACTGGTTAATAGCCCCAAGGGCAGTGTCAATATCACGAACCCGATTGCGATGACGAAGAAGTTCAGGAAGATCACGTCCGGACGGAATTCGATCATGTTGCGTAGTGCCGCGGCTGCCTCGGCCACCCCGATGGCTACGGCCACGGTCGTGTTCTTGGTGAGGGCGATCATGACGTTGCCCAATGGTGTGATCGCACCCCTAAATGCTTGCGGAAGGATGACGTTCTTCAGCCCCTGGCCGAAGGTCAAGCCGACAGACCGCGCCGCCTCGGCTTGCCCAAGGGGGATGGTGTTAACCCCCGAGCGGATCGCCTCGCAGACGAACGCTGCGTGGTAGACCGACAAACCCAGGACCGCTAGGCGGAAGTTGAGGTCGAGAATGAACGTGGGAGAGTCCCGCGAAGCTGGCTCGAAACCGAGTTGGCCCCACAAGCCGAGGCTTGTGAAAAGAATGATCAGAGTCAACGGTGTGTTGCGGATGAGCGTGACGTACGCAGTGCCGGCGGTGCGCAAGATGCTCACGGGGCAGAGCCGCAGAATAGCCACGAAGGTCCCGATGACGAGGGCGAAGAACCCTGACAACAGCGCCAACTTGATAGTCATCCAGAAGGCACCGAGGACATTGAAGTTCTCGATTATCTCAAGCATCGCTACTCCTCATCGCACAACGGTGGGAACTGGTCGGCATACCCAATTTCTGGGGGATCAGGTATGCCGACCAGTCGTCGAGGGCGGCTCTGTCAGAGCCATCTAGCGCACTCAGCCGCAGTCGCCACCGAACTCCGGCGGGTTAAGACTCTCATTCATCTTGTAGTCCTCGCCCAGGTTGTCGGCAATGATCTGCTCCATGGTCCCGTCATCCCACAGACCCTCGACGATGCCATTGATCTCTTCGCAATTGTCGCTCTCTTTCGGCAAGCCGATGCCGTAGCGTTCTTCGCTGAAGGTGTCCCCGACAACCTTGAGTTTGCCCGCGTACTGCTCCTGGTTGGCGAAGCCTGCCAAGATCGCATCGTCGGTTGTCACTGCCTCGATGGTGCCGTTGGCCAACTGGCTGACGCACTCGGAGTAGGTGCCGTACTCCTGCAACTGGACGCCGGGCACTTCTTCCTCCACCTTCGGTGCAGAAGTTGAACCCACGACCGAGCAGAGGATCTTGCCGTCAAGGGCGTCCGTGCCGGTGATGTCACTGTCGGTAGTCACCAAAAGGCTCTGGCCTGCTACGAAGTAAGGCCCGGCAAACTGTACCTTCTCCTTGCGCTCATCGGTGATGGAGTACGTCGCGAACACCATATCGACCTGACCGGTGTCCAGCAGCGTCTCGCGCTGTGCGGAGGGTGACTCCTTCCAGGTGATGTCGCTTTCCGACATCCCCAACTCCTTGACGACGGCCTTGGCGACATCGACGTCCATACCCGAGGGGGTGTCGCCTTCCATCAGGCCAAGTCCGGGCTGGTCGAACTTGATGCCGACGGTGACGCCGCTAGCGGTGTCACCGCCGCCACCTTCGGCTTCTTCAGCGCTGCCGTCGGCTGCGGGCTCTTCTTCGTCACTGCCACAGGCGCTGAGCACGAGGGCTGAAGCCGCGAAGACGGCTGCAAGACGGAAAGGGGAGCGGTTCATGGGGGTGTCTCCTAATTGGTGAGGATCTTGCCGAGGAAGTCCTTGGCACGGTCGGACTGAGGGTTTGTGAAGAATTCTTCGGGTGTGTTGCGCTCCACGATTGCGCCGTCGGCCATGAAGATCACGCTGTCGGCAGCACGGCGGGCGAAGCCCATCTCGTGAGTGACCACGATCATCGTCATGCCCTCTTTGGCCAACGAGGTCATCACGTCGAGGACCTCGTTGATCATCTCGGGGTCGAGGGCCGAGGTCGGCTCATCGAAGAGCATGACCCGGGGCTCCATGGCCAGCGAGCGCGCAATGGCGACACGCTGCTGCTGCCCGCCCGAGAGCTGAGCGGGGTATTTGTTGGCCTGGTGAGCCACGCCCACGCGATCGAGCAACTCGGTGGCACGCTTCTTGGCCTCGGCAGGCTTGACGCCGCGCACCTTGATCGGGCCCATCGTGACGTTCTCGAGGATGGTCTTGTGCGAAAAGAGGTTGAACGACTGGAAGACCATGCCGACATCGGCGCGCAGCTTCGCGAGCGCCTTGCCCTCCTCAGGCAACGTGTCGCCGTGGATGGTGATGGTGCCCGACTCGTAGGTTTCGAGGCGGTTGATCGCACGGCAGAGCGTCGATTTGCCTGACCCCGAGGGGCCGATGACGACGACCACCTCACGTTCGTTGACAGTAAGGTTGATGTCTTGCAAAACGTGCAAGTCACCGAAGTGTTTGTTGACGTCTGTGAGGACAACGAGAGGCTTGCCGGTCGACGGCGTTGAGTCCTGGGCCATCTGCGCACCATAGCCACAGAATCGCCGTTTCGGGAGGGGGCAGTATGAGCGAGACTCAATCGTGACCTTGATGAGCACCCGCAATTCGCTCAGCGAGCGTGGGTTTCGCGTGCTGAGCGCTGCCTAGATCGATTTCGAAGCCCGGGCGACAGTGAAACAACGAGCAACACCAGCAGGATCGCGGCGAACCCGAGGGCGCCCACTGAGGTCACTGTGTTGGCGAGCCACTGCTGTACCCCCAGCGCCGCGTCGATGACGGGGTCTGTGGTCACACTCCCTCGAAGAACCCGTATCTCCCACAATCCGTAGTAGGCGACGTAGGCGCCGACGACCACCAGCAATATGGCGCCTACCGTCGGCACCACGGCACCCCAGCGTCGGGCTCGGCTCACGATGCTTCCCTGGGCCAATGCGAAGGCCATCGCAGCCACACCGACGACCAGACCCATGCCTGCGGCATACAGACCAAACAGGATCAGCCCGCCGATGACATCGTCGGCTCGGAAGGCCGAGACCACGACGGCTAGAAACGGCGCAATGGTGCACGTGAGGCTGGCCAGGGCGTAGGCAACCCCAAAGCCGAACATCGAACCAAAGCGGGCGGTCACTGGCCCAGACTTTCGTTGCCACAGTTGCGGGAACGACAAGCTACGGCCGCTCAACTGCCACAGGCCGGCGGCTACGAGGAGCAACCCGATAATCAGGCTGAACCACGGCAGGTGGCGTTGCGCCGAGGCGGCAAACGGCGCTACAGCGAGGCCGAAGGCGGCGAACACAGCGGTGAACCCAGCCGTCATCGCGGCCGTCATCCGCAAGGCCCGCCCCATTGCGGCAGCGGTGCTGGGCTGGTCTTCGCCCGTCACCAGCAAACTCAGGTATGCCGGCAGCAGGGCGAAGCCGCAAGGGTTCAGCGCTGCCAGTGTGCCCGCGCCGAGGGCAATGGCGGCTGAGCCGTCGAGCACGCTCAGCCCACGAGGTCGGCGACCGTGGAGCGCAGGTCGTCATCGGAGAGGAAGGTGCCGTCGGTGACGATCCGCCCATCCGCGTCGAGCACCACGTAGGTGCTCTGCGCGGTGATTTTGAAGTGTTGCCAGATCGCGCCGGGCTCATCGATGAGGTGCGTCGGACCGTCGATGTCCTTGGCGACTCCCTCGATTTCGCTGGTCGCTGCAGCACCCCCGACCCCGACCACGTTGACTTCGCCGTCGTAGGTCTTGGCAAGGGCACTGACTGCCGGGGCCTGCGCCCGGCAGGTGGGGCACCAGGGCGCCCAGAACCAGAGCACCGCGGGCTTGCCCGCCAACGCGGCGCCGTCGAACTGCGCACCTTCGAGCGTGGTTCCGGTGAAGTCGAGGTCGGCGACGTCAGCGTCGGTCGCGTTGCCATCCTCGGCTGGCTCATCTTCGGCGTTGCCGCTGCCCGTTTCGACCTCATCGGAAGTGGCTTGCTCAGCGGACTCGGCATCGCCGGCACGGACTGGCTCGTCGCTGCCGCAGGCCGCAAGCCCAATCGCCCCGGCTGCCAAGACAGCCATCAGGCCCTGTCGCTTCGTCATGCTGAGTCCTCTTCCGTGATGCTGAACCTGCCTTCTTCATTGAATAACACCCGGCGGAAGGCTGGTAAGTCCCGACAGTGTTACGGACTTATGACAGGTATCGGCATCGTGGACGTGAAGTAGCCATGCGACGCGCCCTGATCGGCATAGCATCGGCCGCCACGCTGTGCGCCCTCACGGCCTGCGCCGGGGCGGGAGAATCCACCCCGGAAGGCGATACCACCCGCAACAGCACGGCCACGTCAGGCGTCGATGATGCTGCCCCCGGCAGCGCCGAGAACTCTGCCTTGGCAGACATGGAGGACCCCGACTTCCCCGCGCCGTTGATCGACCCCGCGGATGTGCGCAGCGGTGGACCGCCACCGGACGGCATACCGCCGATCGACGAACCGAAGTTTGAGCAAGCCTCAGGGATCGACTGGCTGGAGCCGGATGAGCCGGTGCTCTCGCTCACCGTCGGTGGCGAAACCCGTGCCTACCCGTTGCAGGTCATGACCTGGCACGAGATCGTCAACGACACCGTCGGGGGAGTGCCTGTCACTGTGACCTACTGTCCACTGTGCAACTCCGGCGTCGCGTTTGAGCGAGAGATCGACGGCGAAGTGTTGACCTTCGGCACCTCGGGGCGGCTCTATCAGGACAACTTGGTCATGTACGACCGACAGAGCGAGACACTCTGGCCGCAACTGACTGGGCAGGCCTCGATCGGCGTCCGCACTGGCGAGCAACTCGTCGCGATTCCGCTGGGCACCGTCGCCTGGAGCGACTTTCAATCCGCGAACCCCGATGCCTTGGTCCTGACCCGCGACACGGGCTTTAGTCGGCCCTACGGTCAGAATCCCTACGTCGGGTATGACGAGGCGGACGGGGATCTGCTGTTCCAAGTGCAGGGTGGCGTGGATGATCGGTTGCTCATCAAGGAGCGAGTGATCGGCCTGAGTGGAACCTCAAGCAAAGTGGCTTATGTTCGTAGCGCCTTGGTCGGCCAGGATCCGGTCGAGGTCGACCTCGATGGCGAGCCAGTGCTGCTCTGGCACCAGCCGGGTCAGAACTCTGCCCTGGACAGCCAGCAGATCAGCGAGGGTGATGATGTCGGCACCGTTGGCGTCTTCACGCCTGAGATCGACGGTCAGCGCCTGACCTTCGAGCGCAGCGGGGACGGATTCGTGGATGCCGAGACCGGCAGCACCTGGGACGTGCTCGGCAACGCTACCGCGGGCGTTCTGCGCGGCGAGCGGCTTCCGCCAGTGACGCATCTGGACACCTTCTGGTTCTCCTGGGTGCTCTTCCATCCCGACACGATGCTGGAGGGGAACTAGCGTCTACGCCGGGCTCAGTTGGCTCGATCTCGACAACACCGTGAGCGGGAGTTGCTTGCGCAGTTCGATGTTCGCGACCGGATCCAGCACGCTGTGTTGCACGCACGCCGGCACCAGTTCACCGGTCTCGGGGTGAGCCATCGCATAGGAGCAGGCAGCCAGTCGCTCCGCGGCCTCCGCCAGCGCCGGATCACTCAATGTCTCACCGCGTTGCATGGCCTCCCAGGCAGGTTTCACGACACTGGCATCCATGAACGAGTGCATCACGAAGGTCACCGGCCGTACGCCGTGCCGCGCCAGGTTGAGCGGGCCGACCCCGGTGACCGTACGGGCGGCCCACCCGGCGAACTCGCGCAGCACGTGCGGGTGTCGCATGAGCACCCTGGCTACCTTCGCCACCAGCAACGGCAGCGGGGTGGCCTCAAAGGTAATGCCGGCCAGATTCTCCTGAAAGGCGTCCCGCACTCGCAGGTCACGCTCCTGCAGATCATCCAGGATCGGGCGATAGACGTCGCCGACGTAGAAGCCATAGGTCGTGCGATTGCACCGTTCATCCCCATGCTGCAACGCCCGATATGGCAACCGGACCCCTGCCCCCTGCTCGATCTGAGACCACACCTGGTCACCCTTGACCTGCCCGTCCGGAGTGCGCCACCGCCGCTCATCACCGACGAATGCGGCGGGTTGAAACGAGAACAGGCCGAACCCCATACGGCCGCAGTCACGCACGACTTCGGCAATCTGGTCGACGTTAGCTGCGGTAACCGTCATGTTGTGGGCCAGGAATGAGCGCACCCGGTGCTCGCGGCGTAGTCGTGCGAAGCGGGCCACGAACTCAGCGCGATAGGGGTTCAGTGAGCGTTCGTCGCTCGCCCGCGGGATGCCGCGGCGACCGAACATCATCATGTCGAAGTGGCCCGCAAAGGAGAGCCGGTCCAATCTCCGCTTGCCATCGGGCCCCAGCGCGACCGCCTCAAGGTAGGCGTAGTCGAAGTCACCGTGCGACATACTCATCGGCTCGCGGCCGTGCTCGCGCATCACCTGCAGCGTCGCCGCATGGTCCTCGGGCGGCAACAAGGACACTTCGCCACCGATCAGCTGGGCATGAGCTCGCGGTCCCCGCAGTGAGCGCAGCAATCTCATCTGCTCCAGCACGGCATTGCGGGTATGCCGACCGTCCACGCGCACCTGGTTGGCGTCCCGGGAGTGATAACAGGGCGTACACGCGAGGTTGCACTTCGGGAAAACGCCCTGCGTGCCTTCGCAGCCCACGGCTTGTCTGCCCAACGTTTGAGCCGGCGTTTTGACATGCTCAGGCAGCCCATCCCATCTGCGCCGCAGGGCTGCCGCAGAGTCCGGGTGGATGGGCCGGGTGGCGGCCTCGACGCGCCGAATCAACCCGGCAATGGCCGCCTTGGCTCGGCCCACCTCAGGTCGTTTCGGAATCGCTGGCCGCGCTGGTGGTGATGACGACCTCGGAGGTAAGCGTTCGATGGACTGGACACTTGTCCGCGATCATCAGGAGTGCTTCTTGCTGTTCCGCGCTCAGCGCGGGGTCGAGGGCGATCGTGCGGTGGATCTGATCGACCATCCCCGAAGTCGTGACGCACTGCTCGCAGTCTTTTGCGTGCACTCGATTGTGGGTCAACGTCACCTGGGAGGCACCGACATCCCACCCCTTGCGCCGGGCATACATCCGCATCGTCATCGAGGTGCAGGCGCCGAGCGCGCCCAGCAGCGCGTCATATGGCGTAGGCCCGAGGTCATCACCGACGCCCGGGGGTTCATCCAGCACCCACGTGTGTGAGCGGACCGCCGCATCGTGGGTGAGGGTTTCGGGGCTGCGTTCGGTGACGGTGAGCGTGTCGGGCTGCTGCGCCGGGCTCGGTTGGCTGGCAGGAGGGGCGGGGAGCAGCCGGTGTGCCCACGCCGCGATGATCGACGCCGCAAACTCGGCATCAGCGCGACGCGCCAGCAGGTGGTCGGCGCCGGAGAGGGCGACGAACGACTTGGGGTGTCGAGCCGTCTCAAAGATCTGCCGGGCATTCTCGATGCCCACGACCTGATCGGTGGGGGAGTGCAAGATAAGCAGGTCGCGCCCGAGGTGAGCGATCCGCTCCCGTTGCGGCTGATCGGCGATGTCGTTGAGGAACTCACGGTCAACGGTGAAGGGGCGGCCACCGATGTTGACCTCCAGATACTGCTCCTGCGCCTCTTGGTAACCCGCAGCCCCTCCGGCGCCCTCGATGAGGTGAGCGACATGGTCAGGGCTGGCCGGAGCCCCGATCGTCGCGACGGCCACAGCATCGGGGAGCTGCTCGGCGGCGGCAAGAACCGCAGCCCCACCCAGCGAATGACCGATCAGCAGACTGGGCGGCATACCTTGTGACGACATCCACTCGGCGGCGGCCACCAAGTCGGCGATGTTGCCGGTGAATGAAGAGTCCGCGAACGACCCGCCTGACTCACCCAGCCCGGTGAAATCGAATCGCAGCACGCCGATGCCGCGCGCGGAGAGTTCAGCGGCGATACGGCGCGCTACGCGAGATTCGCTGCTACAGGTGAAGCAGTGCGCAAACAATGCGTATCCGGCGATGTCGCCGAGCGGCTGGTCCCACCGCCCCCGCAGATCGGCCCCCTGGGAACTGGGGAAACAGAGCTCGCCGCTGTCGATTGGGCTGGATGTGTGTGCCGGCATGTCGCGGGAACCCTTTCGCTGAGTTCAAACCTTCCAACCCGCCTAAGGTAGCCGCTGGACAACGCACGTCGCTGACTAGACTGGCCCGGCGCCGCAGCCCGATTGTCGGGTAGCGGTGTCAGCGCAGGGGCCAGTAGCTCAGCCGGTTAGAGCAGCGGACTCATAATCCGTCGGTCGTGGGTTCAAGCCCCACCTGGCCCACTGACAAACCTGCAGGTCAGAGCCTATATTCGATGCGCCAGAAGGTTATTCGGACTGCTAACGGTCTGCTACTTACGCGCCGTGAGCCGCCCTCATGAGCAGTGTTGCTTGCGTGGCCCACTGTGAACTATAGTTAACACATGGTTCACGTCGTGAAGTCCGCGACGTTCGACAGGTGGTTACGCAAACTGAAGGACCGGCGGGCCGCGGCACGGGTCCTGGTCCGGATCGACAGATTGGTCGGCGGCAATCCCGGAGACGTCAGGCCCGTAGGCAACGGGGTCTCGGAGTTGCGGCTCGACTACGGCCCGGGCTACCGGATCTACTACCTGCGCGAAGGCCAGCAGCTGATCCTGCTGCTCAGCGGCGGGGACAAATCGAGTCAGGACTCTGACATCAAGACAGCCCACGAGATCGCCCAGGACTGGCGCAGCAACCGAGGAGTACAGAAATGAGCACACCCACCCAGACCTTCTCCACCTTTGACCCGGCGGACTACCTGGAAAGTTTCGAGGACGTCGTTGCCTACCTCGAGGCGGTGATCGATGAGGGTGATGATGATCCCGCGGTCATCACCCAGGCGCTCGGTGCCATCGCCCGCTCCCGGAACCTGAGTGAGGTCGCACGCCGCGCGGGCATGAGCCGGGAAGGGCTATACAAAGCACTGTCCGCTAACGGCAACCCCAGTTTCGCTACCGTGATGAAGGTTTCGAGGGCCCTCGGTCTGCGCGTGCACTTCGAATCCATAGCCTGAGAACGAAACCTCACGGCCCGCGTCACGGTGTGCGGTGATTGAGTGCGTCGGGTAATCGGCCAGACGACACAGCAGAGTAGGGCTATTCGAACAGGCAGCTGCGCAGAGCAGCCGACACACGGCGTGAACGCGGCATCCTGACCCGATGCCTGTTCTTCTACCGTGGTGCTTTGGCGGCGATATGACGCATCGTGGCAGATGAGGATGTGCACCATGTGCGCCGGGTTCTTCCGCCGTCTGAAGTCGATCAGAGTTCGCGGAGGCGATCAGCCATGGGAGCAAGCTGGTTGTCGACAATGTCGAGGATCAGTTGGCGGTCAACCCGGAAGTACTCGTGAACCACGATGTTGCGCAAGCCCGCGATTGCCGCCCATGGCACGTCGGGGAAGCGGTCACGCGTCTCGCTGGGGAGGGCCCGCACCGCCTCACCAATGACGGCAAGGTTGCGGAGTACAGCGTCGTATGCCATTGACGTGAGTTCGTCAGAGCGCAAGTACGGGCTGTAGGCCTGGCAGCGTTCGATCGCTTGCAGGATGTCGGAGTACCGCTCCTGCTCGGTGCGACTCACACCGCCACCGCGTCACCAAGAGCGGTCGCGGACACTTCCCCGCGCATCAGGGTCGCGGTGACGACGTCAACCTGCGTGCCCAGGACGTTGCTCAACTCCTCGGCGATGCCGGCCACGCGCAGAAGCTCGTTTCCGCCGCCGGGCAGCAGGTCCACCAGCAGATCGACGTCGCTCATGTTGGTGGCATCACCGCGGGCAACCGAACCGAAGAGCCTTGGGTTGGCGGCCTGGTAGCGACCGAGGATCTCGTCCAGGGCATCGTGCTTCGTGGCGATCGCAGCACGAAGTGCGGCGCTTTCGGACGTCACGGTACTCATCCCACAAGGGTAGAGGTACGCCTCGTGCCACGCGCGCATCTTCGCTCCCGGAGTCCGGCAGATCCACTAACAGCGGTGCGCCGGCAAGCGGCGCAAGGACGCACTTGCGGATCGTGGCATGGAGAGTTGGACGGTCAGGCGCTTTCCTGATCTAGTGGTGTGTCTCAGTTTTGGTTTGTTACTTGGAGGGCGACGCGTCCGCGGGCGACTTTGGTGAGGATGTCCTCGGCGGTGGCGGTCCAGACCAGGGGCTTGGGGTCGGCGTTGTTGGCCTCGAGGTATTCCTCGATCTTGGTGA
>JBBSNC010000068.1:0-12010 GCA_038232855.1 Actinomycetales bacterium | reverse complement strand
CTTAGCCTCTGAGACTTATCGTCGCTGAGCCCCGCAGTCGCTAGAGTACTCCCACCCCCGCACGCACCAGGAGCCCTTCGTTGCCGATCCAAGCACGCGTCCGACCATCCCCGGCGAGATCCGGGGGCGGGTTGCCGCTGCCTTCGTGATCGCCATCGGCTGTGGGCTGGTCGCGCCGGTGCTGCCGGCATACGCGCGCAGTGTTGATGTAGGGGTTGCCGCAGCCTCGGTCGTGGTGTCGGTGTTTGCCTTCTTCCGCCTCGCCTTCGCCCCCGCCGGGGGTGTGTTGGTCTCGCGGCTGGGGGAGCGGCCGATCTATCTCGCCGGGTTGTTGATCGTGGCGGTTTCCTCGCTCGCCACTGCGTTCGCTCAGTCGTACTGGCAGTTGCTCGTGTTCCGTGGACTCGGCGGCATCGGGTCGACGATGTTCACCGTCTCGGCGATGGCGCTGCTGGTCCGCCTGGCGCCGCCAAGCATTCGCGGCCGAGTCTCGTCGGCATATGCCAGCGCTTTCCTGATCGGCGGCATGGTCGGCCCGGTGGTCGGTGGAGCACTGGCTTCATTCGGTCTGCGGGTGCCGTTCGTCGTGTATGCCGTCGCGCTGGTGATCGCTGCCGCCTCGGTGGCGCTTCGCCTGTCCGGGGCCTCACTAAGGCCTGACCCCGGCAAACCGGTCAACCCCCCGATGCTGCTGCGCGAGGCTCTCGGAGAGTCGGCATACCGAGCCAGCTTGGCCTCTGCCTTCGCGAACGGCTGGTCCAACTTCGGGGTCCGGGTGGCGGTGCTGCCGCAGTTTGCCGTAGCGGTACACGACGACACCTGGGTGGCCGGGTTGGCGCTCGCGGTTGCCGCAGTCGGTACCGCCGCCACGCTTCAAGTCGCCGGGAGGTTGGCCGACCGACTGGGGCGCCGACCGCTGGTCATCGCCGGCCTGTTGATCACGGCCCTTGGGCTCGGCTTGATCGGATTGAGTGGTGACCTCTTGGTGCTGCTGCTGTTGTCGGCGGTCAGCGGGCTGGGGGCTGGACTCCTCAACCCTGGTCAGCAAGCCACCGTGGCCGACCTGGTGGGCTCAGAGCGTAGCGGCGGCTCCGTGTTGGCCACCTTCCAGATGGCGCAGGATTCTGGGGCGATCGTCGGCCCGGTCCTGATCGGGTTGGTCGCTGATGCCTTCGGCTTCGGTTGGGCCTTTGCGCTCACCGGAGTGGTGAGCCTGCTAGCGGTTGGCCCCTGGTTGCTCGCCAGGGAGACCCTCGAGCGCGACTGAGCAAGCCCTCGCTCGATGAAGCGCCTGCACGTCTGGAGCCGAAGAGTCGGCATACCTCGAATCACTGGTAGGAAATCATGAACGGTGTCGGCTCCCGGGTCATCGTCTCCTCCGGGGTCAGCATCGGCTCGTCTTCGTCAAAGAAGTTCTTCCAGCCAAACGGCACTCCCTCCGGCGCTGCGTCGACCACGGAACCCCACGTCGAGTCCTTCTGACCCGTGGTGCCCTGACCGTCCATGTGGATCAGCACCTGCACCTCGTCGCGGCCGGTCTCGATCTGATCCTCGTCCTGCAACATGGAGAGCCGGAACTGGTGGAGCACCAGCAGCTTCTGCGGCAGCTTCTCCTGGGCGGTGAGGTCGGCCAGCCACTCGATGACTGAGTTCACCTCAGCGGCTTCGACCCGTCCGATCTGACCCAGCGGTCGCTGCGTAGGCGTCAAGCGCCATTCAGGGTCCAGGGCCAGCCCGACATGGGGCATCTGCAGGAACTCTTCGTAGATTTTGGCCTGATCCAGGAAGGTGGATCGCCCAGGCTGAAGGTCCAACACCACGTAGACGCCCTCCTCGCCGGCCTTCTCCACCCATGGCCGCAACTCCTCCACGCCGATCTCGCCGGAGTAGTCGCCATCGGCGCCGGCATCCCCTTGCGCGACGGTCGCGATGATTTCGAAGGCAGGCACCGTCGGGACGTCGCTGAGCGGCTCGAACTCGGCGGCCAACTCCTGCGCTCGGTCGATACTCGCATCGAGGTCTTGCTCGCCGAGCACCCCGAGTCCTGCCGTGCTGGGTGTGCCATATAGCGCTACCAAACGGCGCCCTGGAAAGAGCGACTGACCACCGCCGGGCAGTTGCACACCCGTGCTGGCGACCTCCACCCGCCGCGTCAGGGTGTCGACCGGTCCGAATTCGGCCCCCACCGCTAGGACGCGTTTCGGCTGCGCCTGCGCCAAGGCAGTGATCGCCTCGGGGTCAGCCCTGACATCAGCGTCAGCGACCGGGATGACCTCGGCGCCAGCAGCTTGGGCCGATGCGCCGGCCGCCTGCGATGCGTCGTCATCAGTGTCGGGGACCAATACGGCCAGATCAGTCAGGCCATCCGCTGGCGACACATCCGGGATGTCGTCCGCGCTCGTCACGATCTGCGCGTCTGGCAGGTCGCCGAGAGTTTGCTCGACCTTGGGCCCTGCTGCCAGCACGTAGTCGGCTCCGAGCCGGGCGATCTCGTCGATCTGCGCGGTGGCCTCGGCAGCGTCCTGTGTCGCTCCCGAGGTGGCTGCGCTCGAGTCGTCGGTGGCCTCGGCTCCCTGTGCGGCCTCGACCAGAAGCAACGGCACACCCAAGTCAACCGCGTCGCTGGTGCCCTGCTCGATGCTCTCGGGATCCCCGGATTGCGCGATGACGACCGCTGGTGCACTAGCAAACAGCGCCTGGCTGATTTCGATGGACAACGAGCCTGCCACATCTTCGTCTTCGCCCAGGAGCACGATCGGGTCGGGTTCGTTCAGCACCGCAGTCGCGATGTCAGGCGAGCTGGAATCGTCTGGTTCAGCGGTAGAACCAGCTGGCGCCGCAGGGTCATCGGTGCAACCGGTGAGGATCAGCAACAGCGCCACGACACCAGCGGCCTCTGAGGTGCGGGTATGCCGTCGGTGGCGTTGATTCGCGTTCTGCATCAGATGTACCCATCAGAGGTGGTGGAGTGGTCTCATTCGGACCGCCAGATGAGATCAGGCTAGCCCGACCGGCTGCCTCCCGGTGCCGAAGGACAGGGTGTGTCGGCGGGTCTGGCCGTGACCCCTGCACAAGCGCGATGCTGGCCCCATGGGAGAAGTCACGTCAACGGGCACGGGCAGATGCGAGTGCGGCCGAGTGCGCTATCGCTGCACAGGAGAGTTGCGGCCGGTCATCAACTGCCACTGTGACCGGTGTCGACGCATCACCGGGCACTACATGGCCGCAAGCGGTTGCACGAGCACGGAGTTGGAGATCGAGTTGGGCACGCTGCGTTGGTATGAGGCATCGCCGGGGGTCTTTTACGGCTTCTGCGGGACCTGTGGATCCACCCTGTTTTGGCGCGCGGACGAGATCACAGACTGGGTGTCGATTGCAGCCGGCACCATCGACCAACCCAGCGGACTGCATACCAACCAGGCATGGTGGACCGAGACTGCGGGGGACTATCACCGGCTGGATCCGGCCGTAACGAATTATCCCCGAGAGCCGCCAGCGTCGGGCTAGTTGGTCAAGCGACTTGGACGAATGACCAACAACTGGCAGACTGGTGGCTCTATCGACCAACCAGGAGTTTTGATCATGACAACCCGTCGCCGCTGGGCGGCTCTGGCGGTGCTGGTGCTTCCCGTACTGCTCATCAGCGTGGATATGACCGTGCTCGGCTTTGCCGTACCCGCGCTGAGCGAGGACCTCAATCCATCCGGTCCGCAACTCTTGTGGATCATCGACATCTATTCGTTCCTACTCGCCGGGTTGTTGGTCCTGATGGGCAATCTGGGGGATCGCATCGGTCGGCGGCGCCTGCTGATGATCGGAGCCACCGCCTTCGGCGCGGCCTCGATCGTGGCCGCCTTCGCCACCTCCCCGGAGATGCTGATCGCGGCCCGGGCTCTGCTGGGACTCGGGGGTGCCACCCTGATGCCTTCCACCTTGTCGTTGATCCGGACGGTGTTCCCCGATGACCGTGAGCGGCGCAACGCCATCGCGGTGTGGGCGGCATCCTTTGCCGGCGGCACCGCCCTCGGCCCGATTCTGGGCGGCTTGCTGCTCGAGCACTACTGGTGGGGCTCGGTCTTCTTGATCAACGCGCCAATCATGCTGCTGCTTCTCCTCGGCGCGTTCACGCTGCTCCCCGAATCGCGCAACCCCAGCCCCGGTCCGTTCGACCTGCTCTCGGCCGCGCTGTCCATCGCCGGCATCCTGGCGTTGGTTTACGGTCTCAAGGCCATCGGCACCGAAGGGCCTAGCCTGCATTCGATCACTGCCATGGTGGTCGGCGCCGGTGTGCTCTGGCTGTTTGCCCGTCGCCAATGCTCCCTCGACGAGCCGTTGTTGGACCTCAGCCTGTTTGCGGACCGAATGTTCACGGTGGCTGTGGTCACCAACCTGCTCGGCACGTTCGCGATCCTGGGTGTGCTGTTCTTCGTGCCGCAATACCTGCAGCTGGTCCTCGGGCTCTCCCCGCTCACCGCCGGCCTATGGATGATGCCGCTGGCGCTCGCCACGATCATCGGGTCCCTTGCCGCGCCGCGACTGGCTCGGCTGCTCGGACTGCGCATCGTGATCGGTGGCGGGATGCTGCTCGCCTCCTCCGGTTTTGCCGCCGCAGTGGTGTTGACCTCGACCGCCGGGTTGGGCGGCCTTGCGGTGTGGACGGCGCTGGTGGGTTTCGGCATCGGCTCAGCGGAGAGCCTGACCAACGACGTCATCGTGGCCTCTGCTCCGGCCGAGCGCACCGGCAGTGCGGCGGCGGTCTCGGAGACGGCCTACGAATTCGGCGGAGCGATGGGCACGGCGGTGCTCGGCACCCTTGGCCTGGCGGTCTATCGGGTTGGCCTGCACGCGGCACCGGTGTCCGTGCCCCAATCGGCGATCCGCGCCGGCGCCGACACCTTGGGTGGGGCGGAGTCGGCTGCGATGGGGCTGCCTGCCGAAGTGGCTGAGGTCTTCATGCAGGTGGCAGGCGAGGCGTTCACCTCCGGAATGTCGGTCGTCTTTGCAGTGGCCGCGCTGGTTGCTGCCTACGCCGGCATCCAGACGCTCGTGGTCCTGCGTGCTTCCCGATCGGCGCTCTCTCCAAGGGCCTCGACTGTGTCGTCGCGACCGGTGGCTCCGGAGATGGCCCGTGGCTAGAGCCGCCAAGAGGTCGCACGTGGCGGTAGCCACCCGCCGGGCGCAGCTCGTCGACGCCGCGATGGCCGTGATGCTGCGCGAGGGGGCCTGGGGCTTGACCACCCGCGCCGTGGCCAAGGAGGCGGGCGTGCCGCTGGGCTCGGTGCACTACGCCTTCGACTCCAAGGCTGCGCTGATCAGTGCGGTCTTCGGCGCCGACGTTGCCACGGTGGCCGAAGTGGTGAGCGGCGCCCTGGCCGAGGGCGGAAGTTCTGAGCAGATCCTGCGACTGGGCATCCATCGGTATGCCGAGGAGTTGCGGCGCGATCCCAAGGCCGAGTTGGTGGTCCAGGAGTTGAGCTTGATGGGCGCGCGGGATGCGGAGTTGCGCGATTTGGCCCGTGCGGCCGTGGACGGCTATCGAGCCGAAATGGTGCAGTTCCTTCAGCAGGCGGCAGACGCTGATGGGCTGGCGTGGGATGCGTCACTGACGGTGTTGGCGGAGTCGTTGGTCGCTCAGTTGGTGGGCTTGGCGCAGAACTGGTTATGCACCGGCGACGACGCCCTGCTAACTGCTTGCCTCGACGACCTTGCCAGTCAACTGTCACGGCGCTTGATCTCTCGCTGATCTGCCCGGCGAGCCCGTGCCACGTGAGGCCGACTGCGTTGTCGGCACATGGGCTGGATGCTTATTGGATCGCAGAGTCCGGTGGTGGTAGCCGATAGGTGATCTGCCGTTCCACCGAGGCCACACCCACGATGTGCACCACCATCTGCGTGCGTTGCTCATCCGGAACGGACCCGGTGATCATGCCGAGACCGTCGAGGACCTGATCGATCAGCATTCCGGCGCCCTTGAGTTGCTCAACGAGGCTGTCGATCTCGCCGAGGTGCTGGTCATCGATGCTGACGACCACGCGTTGAACTTGATCGGGCGATTCCTCCTCGATCATGGCGCCACCACGACCAGGCCAAGGCCGACATCCACCGATGGCAGCCCCAATCGCTGCGTCTCCATCGCCAGGGTGGCCCACAGTTCCATGCCACGCCGCCCAGTGGATTCAGCCCATAGGGCAGCGACTCCAGCCGCATGGGGTGTGGCCATACTGGTGCCGCTGATCGAGTTGTAGCGGGTCGGCATCGGCCACGAGGAGAAGACGTCGACACCAGGGGCGGCCAGATCGACCTGGCCACCGCGGTGGGGCGTGCTCCGGGCCGAGAAGCGCGCAATCTGCAGACCGCTGTCGAGGGCAGCCACGGCCATGATGGAGGGGCTATTAGCCGGAGCCCCGACGAAGCCGGGGTTGCCTGGTCGGTCGGCGTTGTTCCCGGCTGCGGCGATGATCAGTGTGCCTTGAGCCAGTGCCCGTTCGCCCGCCACCGTGTAGGGGGGATGGGGCTCGGCAACGTCGGCTCCCAAAGACATCGAGATGATCGCGCATTCGTTGGATACCGCCCAGTTGATGCCTGCCAAGATGCCAGCGTCGGAGCCGGAGCCCTCATTGCCCAGGACCTTGCCGGCATAGATCTCAGCCTCGGAGGCGACGCCATACCTACGACCCTCGTCCGAGACGCTCCCGAGCGAAGTGCCGATGCAGTGGGTGCCGTGCCCGTGCCCGTCCTGCGCGGACTCGCCGGAGACGAAGGACTTGCTGGTGACTGACCGGCCGGCGAAGTCTGGATGCTCCAGGTCCATCCCGGTGTCCAGCACCGCCACGCGGACACCTTGCCCGGTGGAGCCAGCCTGTTGGATGCCGATGGCCTGCAGCCCCCAGGTGAACTCATCGGTGTCTTCGAATCGGGTGCCCTCTGCTCCGTCTGACCCCTCGTCTGAACCGAGGCGGCTGGCCAGATCGTCCACTCCGTCGCGATAGCCCTCGACGTAGCCGGGCGAGGGAAGGATGTGGTGAATCAGCTCCGGCACGACGGCGAGCACGCGCGTGCCGCGATCGACCGCTCCAGCTTGCAGGGCTCCCATCTGGGAGGCGTCTCCGGAGACGACGGCCATGCCGAGTTCAGCGAACACCGTGGCGTCGGCCCCCGCAGTCGCATCCATGTCGAGCGCCTGCGCAGTGAAGTCCAGAGAGCTGGCGACAGACGACATACCCGCCAGGTCTCGCAGCATCGGCGACGGGTCGGAGGCGTCTGCGAACACCACGACATACCGTCCAGTGGTTTGCGCCGTGCCACGGCCCCGAGTGCTGCCACCTGCGTTGCCGCCCCCATCTGCGGTTCCTGGCTGGGTCATCACGATCTCCTCTGCGCCTCGATCTGATCCAGACTAGACCCGCATCGAGGGCTGCGGTAGGGGCCAGGGGCAGGCAGGAGCGATGCAGACGAGCCTGTGGTTAGCCGCGCCACCGGGACCAGGCGGCTTGTTTGGAGGTGCCGGCATAGGTGGCGACCTGGGTCCACGACTGTGCCTCTGCCAGGGTTCGCGCAGATTGACCGAGCGCGAGGCCGACGCTCTCGGTGAGCCGCAGTAACTCCTGGAAGGCTGCCGGATCGGGGGAGGTGCTCAACTGGGCTATCAGGTCTCGGGCGCGCGAGCCAAGGTCTTCGGGACGGGGATCGGGCATGACAAGACCTCCTCAGGCTGTGTTGCCCAGTATCCACCGGCACTGGGGATGCCCGCTCGCCGCGTGGCGCCGTGCTCAGTGGCCCCGCAGCACCACTGCCCAGGTGGCGTCCTCGTCCGTGAAGGTGCGGGTCAGCAGTTGGGTGCCCCAGCGATAGGTGGCCTCGCCTGCGGAGGGTCGATACGACACGGTGTAAAGGGTGCCGAAGCCGTCGGAGTACCGGTCGTTGAACAGTGGCTCCTGGCCGAACCAGTCGGACACCTCCGATGCATGCGGGCTCTCTGGCTGCGTCCGCTCGATGAGCCACTCCTGGCGCTCGCGGCTGCTGAGTCGCTGTGCGATGTCGGGATGCTCCACCTCGCCCAGGCGGTGATTAGTGCTGACCTGCAGATCGGATATCTCAGGCTCGGAATCGGGTGCCACGAACACCGTGGCGTGTGCGCCCGTGGTGTCGACCATCGCGAGGTTGTATGCCTGGGCTAGCGGAAGACCCCGCAACCGTTGGCACGCTTGTGCCACAGTGGTCGAGGTCTCCAGCAGATAGCGAATGACCAGCGGTATAGCGAATCCCGCAGAGCCACCGGGCCTTCCGCCATAGGTCAACGAGATCGCCAGGCCGGCGTCGTTCATCCCATCGACCAAACCCCACAGCATGTCGGAGGTGCCGAGCACTGCGCGTGAGCCCGAGTAGTTCGTAGAGGCGATAACGCCCTCAAAGAGCTCGGGGTCGTAATCGTAGTTGCGGGTCAGGATGGGATCGTCACCCGGGAGTGCGATCTGCGAGCAGCCGGCCGCGAAGATTGGCATGCGCCACATCGTCAGCAGGCGCGCTGCGACCTGGTCATGGTCAGTCAGCTCGGCCAGCCGCCGCCAGGTTGGAACCAGCTCGGGCATATAGCGCTCCAGGGCTGCCTCGCAGTCGGCCAGCGAGGGGCGTGCCGCCTCGCCTTCGCTGAGATAGAAGGTCTGGTATGCCGAGCGCGTCGCCTCCCAGAGCGCGCGCCACCGGGGGCCTGGAGTCGGCTCGTTGTAGGCATGGAAGGTGATCGGCCACGAGCGCAGGGATGCGATCTGGGTCGGCTCGCCAGTGACCCGTTCGCCACCACCCCACGCGCGGCCATAGGTGGCCCACTCCTGCCACGGTGCATCAGGGGCGGGCAGGGCTGGAGCGTATGCTGTTGATGTCATGCCGTCAATCTAACCTTGACGCTGGTTACTCGTCAAGACTGGGTTGACGCGAGGCCATCGACTCCTGCTTCATGCGATGCGCTCTTGCCGCCTGCGCCGGGGGTAACAGCGCGCACAATGCGGCAGGAGTGACAACGTCCGTCCACCTCGATGACCACGGCCGCTCTCCGTGCAAGCCCGCAACAGCGCGCCGAAGGCGTCAACAGTGCCAGCAGTGCCCGCGGTGCCAACAGTGCCAGCGGTGGCACGAGGGTTCATGACGCCCGACGCGCCTCTGCGCTTGTTAGTCGGCGAGTGCCTGTGCCATCTGCTCCATCGTCGTGATCTCTTGCTGTTGTGCCTCGATGATCGACGACGCCAGCTCTTTCACCTCGGGCTGTTCTCCCTCGGCTAGCTCGACCTCGGCCATCTCGATCGCACCACGGTGATGCTCGATCATCATCCGCAGCCACATGGCATCGAACTGTGTGCCGTCCATCCTCATCAGCGAATCCATGTCTTCGCTGCTCATCATGGTGTTCATATCCATCGAGCCCATGCCACCGGTGCCCTCGGGAACCTCCTCGCCCCAGGTGGTCAGCCATTGGCTCATCGTCTCGATCTCGGGATCCTGGGCGGCCTTGATCTGCTCAGCCAAGGACCCCAATGTCGTGTTCTCGCGGGAAAAGACCGCGTCTGCCATCTGGATGGCTTGCCGGTGATGCGGGATCATGTCGACGGCGAACGACACATCCGCAGCATTGTGCGCCTCGCTCGTCCCCGAGTCCTCCTGAGTGCTGGATGTGTCCGCAGATGCTGGAGCAGAATCCTCGTCGGAGCCGCATGCAGCCACAGTCAGGGCGACCGCGAGAGCCAGCGGAGCCAATCGAAATGTCTTTCTGGTGTTCCTCATAGCTCCGAGCATACCCCCCACCGGTATTCAAACTTACCGCCTACGTACCGGGTGGACGTGACCTCTTGCGCCACACGCGGGCGCCGACCACCCCAGCAACAGTCAACGCGATCAATGCCGCGACAGCGGCGTAGATAGGCCACGAGGCGAGATCGGTGGCGTAGGCACCGAGGGCGACAAAGGCAACCGTGCCCGGAACTATCCCAATGGCGGTTCCGAACACATACGCGCGCAGACCCAGGCCAGTGAGGCCGGCCGTGTAGTTGATCGCCGTGAACGGCAGCACCGGGATGAGGCGGACGCCGATGACCGACAGGAGGCCGTGCCTTGCCAGCATCGCATCGACTGCAGCGACCCGAGCTCCGGTGAACTGCTCCACGGCCTCGCGACCCAGAAGTCGGCCGATCCAGAAGGCCGTGACCGCTCCCAGCATGGCGGCACTCCATACGAGCAGGAGTCCCCACCACATACCGAACAACAACCCGGCCAACACGCCGAGCACGTTCTTAGGGACCGGAAACAGCGTGCTGAAGGCGTACAAGAGGACGAAGAGCGGCGCCGCGAAAGGACCGGCATCGTCCACCCAACCGGCGATCTGCCCCCTGCTGGGCGCACCGCCGACGAATTCAAGGACCACGACCGTCACAAGGACGACGATCAGGAGGCCGAGGCGGATGAGCGCTCGACGGCTCGGCTGGACCGACCCCGTCATACCGGGATCGGCACCGTCGCGGACGGGCATCTAGAAGAGGTGGTCGCAGGGCACTGCCCCAGTATGTGCGTTCACACGGAGGGCACTGTTGCCTTCATTGAGTCACTGTTGCGCCGCTCGCATGCCGCACCTGTGTGAAACAGGTGGCAGCTGTGCGAGAAATCACCGATACGGCCGAGGTCGGCGATGAGGTATGCCACGAGCAATGGCAGAGTGAGAGCCGTGACTCAACCGACCGCAGACATCGCCGTGATCGGCGGCACCGGCTTCTACTCCTTCTTGGACGACCCGAAGCAACACGACATCACCACGCCGTATGGCGACCCGTCGGCCTCTATTTCAGTCGGCACTGTGCGCGGACGCAGCGTGGCATTCGTGCCTCGGCACGGGCCGCACCACGACTATCCACCACATGTGATCAACTACCGGGCCAATGCCTACGCGCTACGCGGCCTCGGGGTGCAGCAGGTCATCGCCCCGTGCGCGGTCGGCGGCCTCAGCGCATCAGTGGCTCCCGGTGATGTCGTATTGCCGGATCAGCTCATCGACCGCACCACCCGCCGCATCGGGTCCTTCGTGGAGTCCGGCGCTTGCCATCTGCCGTTTGCCGATCCGTACTGTCGAGGCATCGGCCATGCCGTCATCGGCGCTGCTCCCGGCGTCATCGATGGTGGCGCGATGGTCGTCGTCGAGGGCCCCAGGTTCTCGACCCGCGCAGAGTCGCAGTACTACGCCGCCCAGGGGTGGAGCCTGATCAACATGACTGGGGCCCCCGAGGCGGCTTTGGCTAGGGAGATGCGGCAGTGCTACGCGGCGATCGCCCTTGTCACCGATATGGATGCCGGCGCCGAGTCTGGCGAAGGAGTCGGCCAGGCCGAGGTGTTCGCGCTGTTCAAGAAGAACCTTGAGCGGCTCACCGGGCTGCTGGCCGACACCATCGAAGACCTCCCCGACCCGCAGGGTTGCTCGTGCTCGACGTGGGCCGACGACGTTGACCTGACCTACGACGTGCCTGGGCCGGCATGAGGGTCCTGCTCACCGGGTCGGCCGGATTCATCGGCAGCGAGATTCACCGGCAACTCGAAACCGCCGGTGATGAGGTTGTCCGGGTGGACCTCATGCTGACGATGGCTCACGGTCAGGCAACCGCGCCCGAGGGCACACACCAGCTTGATGTTCGCCACAGCGGCGACTCCGAGACCTGGGCAGGCTTGCTGCAGGGCGTGGACGCTGTCTGTCACCAGGCCGCCGTGGTCGGCGCCGGTGTCACCGTTGCCGACCTGCCGGCATACGCGGCGCACAACGACCTCGGCACCGCCGCGCTGTTGGCCGCCATGCACGAGGCCGACGTGCACCGCATGGTGTTGGCCTCATCCATGGTGGTCTATGGCGAAGGCCGCTACGAAGGCCCCGAACACGGCGAGCAGTCCCCGCCTGCGCGCACCCGCGCGGCGTTGGACGCAGGTGACTTCGACAACCACTGCCCGCGCTGCGACGCCGCGCTGGGCTGGCAGTTGGTCGATG
>JBBSNC010000067.1:0-12070 GCA_038232855.1 Actinomycetales bacterium | reverse complement strand
TTCGGACGAAGTTCGCCACGGCGCTGCCAGTCATCTGCGGGCAGGATGGCAAGAATCCCAGTTGGGCCGTCGGCCACTGATTTTGCAGAGCGCCGCAGGGGCGCTGGGATTGTTTGCCATCCCGCTCGTCCTGCAGGTAGCCGGAAGTTTGGGGCCGGTGCCGGGTCGTGACCTGTACGACACGAACTGGAAGAGCGGCATGCGGTTGATGATCGACCCTTCTGGGACGCCGATCCGCGCCTCGGACGTCACGATCGGCTCTGTGTTCCATGTCCTGCCGGAGGGGTATGTCGGCGAAGAGGCTGAGGAGCGACTCGGCCCACACGATCTGATGGAGGCAAAGGCCGAAGATCAGGTCATCCTGGTGCGCTTGGACCCCGCAGTTGTCGAGAGCCAGAAAGCCCTCGATTGGGGCTTTGAAGGCATCCTTGCCTACTCCAAGGTGTGCACACACGTGGGTTGTCCGGTGGCTTTGTACGAACAGCAGACGCACCACCTTCTGTGTCCGTGTCATCAGTCCACTTTTGACATGACTCGGGACTGCAAGGTTATTTTCGGCCCAGCCGATCGGGCCCTGCCGCAACTACCCATCACTGTCGACGCCGAGGGATACCTCATTGCCGACGATGGCTTCGCCGAACCAGTAGGACCAAGTTTCTGGGAGCGTGACTGATGTCGACCACAGCCAGAGTGCCACAGGGCACTGGTGCCATTCGTAGTGACGCCGGCACGAGCACCGCCGAGAGCGATGCGAAGGATCAGAGCGCTCCCACCCTGCCCCCGCCGGTCATCTGGACGGACGAACGCGTCGGCAGTGCCAAGGGAATGCGCTTCCTACTTCGTAAGGTCTTTCCAGATCACTGGTCGTTCCTGCTCGGGGAGGTGGCCATGTATTCGATGGTCATCTGTCTGATCACCGGGACGTTCCTGACCTTCTGGTTCATTCCGAGCATGGGCCACGTCGAGTACGAAGGCTCTTTCGTCCCGCTCAAAGGTGTAGGGATGAGCGAGGCGTACGCCTCGACGCTGGACATTTCCTTCGACATCAACGGTGGTCTGCTTATTCGGCAACTGCACCACTGGGCAGCCCTGCTCTTTGTCGTCGGCATCGCTCTGCACATGGCACGTGTCTTCTTCACTGGAGCCTTCCGCAAGCCGCGTGAGATCAACTGGGTCATCGGCACCGTGCTCTCCCTGTTGGCCATCATCGAGGGCTTTGCCGGCTACTCGCTGCCAGATGACCTGCTGTCGGGCACCGGCATCCGCGCGATGGCTGGCTTCATGCAGTCCGCGCCGGTCATCGGTAGCTACATGACGTTCTTCATGTTCGGTGGTCCCTTCCCTGGTGAGTACATCATCCCGCGCCTCTATATCGCGCACGTGTTGATCATTCCCGCACTGCTCGTCGGCTTGTTCACCGTGCACATCGTCTTGGTTCTCGTGCACAAGCACACCCAATACCCCGGTCCGGGTCGCACCGACAACAACGTGGTCGGTTTCCCGCTGATGCCGGTCTACATGGCGAAGGCTGGCGGCTTCTTCTTCATCGTATTCGGCATCACGGCACTCATCTCGGCGCTGGTGTCGATCAACCCGGTCTGGGTTTTCGGGCCGTATGACCCCACCCAGGTAACGGCTGGCTCACAGCCCGACTTCTACATGTGGTTCTCCGATGGCGCTCTGCGCCTGCTGCCGGGATGGTTGGAGTTCGTCGCGTTCGGGAAGACGTGGAGCTTCAACATCTTCCTCGGATCGCTGGTGCTCCTCCCCTTGGTCTGGATCGTCGCCGGCGCGTACCCCTTCGTAGAATCCTGGGTGACTGGCGACAAGCGTGAGCACCACCTGCTGGACCGGCCCCGCAACGCACCGGTTCGCACCGCGACCGGAGCTGCCGCAATCTCGTTCTACCTCGTCCTTGCGATGGGGTCGGTCAACGACATCTTGGCGATCAAGTTGCAGCTGTCGATCAATGACCTCACGATGCTCTTCCGCGCACTAACCTTCATTCTGCCGTTCGTGACCTTCTTCGTGGTCAAGCGACTCTGCATCTCGCTTCAGCGCTCGGATCGCGAGACGGTGCTGCACGGCACCGAAAGCGGACGTATCGTGCGCACTCCCGAGGGTGAATTCTACGAGGTCCACGAGCCGCTGGACCCCTACACCCGATGGACTCTGGTGCAGCACGAGCGGCAAGTGCCGTTGGCGCTGGAGCAAGGTGTCGACGTTGATGAGCACGGCGTTACACGGCCGCAACCGGTCGGTGGCCGCCTGCGCCGCTCGCTGTCGGACTTCTACTTCCGAGACCAGATGCAACCGGTGACCCCGGCAGAGTTGGCGGCGGCACACTCGCATGGAGAGCACGATGTGATGCCATCAGATCTCCCGCAATTGAGTGAACCAGTTAATTCGCCTCCAGGAGAGCCTGCCTCCATCGAGGAAAGCACGCTTCGCTGACTCTGCCTCAAGCCCCCGCCAGGGGTCACCGGAGCACGCCCAGCAAATCGCGCACCATCGGCTGGTTTTAACCAAGTGGAGTTAACCAAGTGGAGGAGGCGCTGAGTGCAGCCGAGTTCGAGGATGCTGTCGGCGAGGCTCTCGACTCCATTCCTGCCCCGCTCCTCGCCCACCTGACGAACGTGGTGTTCCTCATTGAGCAAGAGCCCCCAGGTGAGACTCCTGCCTTACTAGGCGTCTACGACGGGATCCCGCTGACCGAGCGCGATCACGGTGGGTCGGCAGATCTGCCGGATCGGATTACGATCTTCGCGGGTCCGCTTACCCGCCTGTGCGCCGACCGGGCAGAGCTGATAGAAGAAATTTCAGTGACTGTCGTGCACGAGGTTGCGCACGCCTTCGGGATCGAGGAGGAGCGGCTGCATGCCCTGGGCTGGGGTTAGCAGTCTTCAGGGCGGACACAGGTTGGTCCCCGTTGCTTGGCCCCCTCATCGGGTTCTCGCACGATGATGCCCATTTTCGCTGCCAGCGCTGGAGCCAGGGAAAAGAGTTGGTGCGGCGTGAGGATGGCGCCGCTCAATCCGTCGAGGCCCTCAAACGCGGCACAGTCCGCGCCGCGTAGATCAGCCCCTTCCAACCTCGCACGAGTGAGCCTCAATCGATCTACCCGCGTGTCCTGCAGAGTAAGTTGCTTCACGCTGGCATCACTGAGATCCATCTCCCCCACCACGCAGCCTCGCAACAAGACATCCTTGATGCGAGATCCGGCCAGGTTCAGGTAGTCGTACTTGCCGCCCACCAGCCTCACCCGCGTGAGGTCCGCGTCAAAGGCGCTCAGGGCGCCGATCCGTGCGTGCTCGAACTGGACCTCATGAAGGGTGGCGCCGCCGAGGTGCAACTCGTTAGCAGTGATTGCGCTGAACCGCGTCTCGACAAGTCGTGCCCGCTCCAGGCGCGCATCCGCGAAGTGAGACGCGCTGAATTCGCAGCCGATGAAGTAGGCACCTGTGGCGTCTTGTCCGCGGGAATCCAGTGAGGTGAACGCAATGCCGTCGTAGTCCCCTCCCGGCTGGAAGCTGGAACTCATATCTGTCGGGCGAGAACGCTAGACCGCGTGCTCTCCACGAAAGTATTGGAAGGTCCAACCGATCGTGGCCCACGCTGCAAACGGCACGGCGATCACAACCAGCCACCAACCGACCGCAACACCGAGGAACAACAGCGCGGCCGACATCCCCAGCCACAAGGGCCACCACGAGTGCGGGCTGAAGAAGCCAAAGTCGCCAGCTTGCTCGGCGATCTCACCTTCCAGGTTGTCCTCTGGCCGCAGATCCATTTTGCGGGCCGTAAGCCAAAGATAGAACGCGACGAAGGCGCACAGCGAGGCCGTCAGGACGAGGCCTACGATGCCCACCCACTCCCCGAAGTCAGTGAAATATGCGTAGATCACGCTCATCAACGCGAAGAACGGGATGAGCAGGGCGAACAGTCTGGTTTCAGCCTTCATGGTGCCTTCCGCTCAGTGCTGCCTGTTGCCAGCCGGGCTGCCAGTGCCCTCATCCGTACCGATACTGCCTTGGGGGTCAGTATCGGGCCCGCCCAGCAACCGTTCCATCACGTCCTTGTCCGGTTCGGGTGACTCCATCGTCGCGACCGAGGGGTGGTGAAGGTCGAAGGCGGGCCGCTCGGACCGAATGCGAGGAATCGAGTTGTAGTTGTGCCGAGGCGGTGGGCAGGACGTCGCCCACTCCAACGACATGCCGTACTCCCATGGGTCGTCGACGTCGACCTTGGGGCCCTGGAAACTCTTCCACGCGTTGTAGAGGAAGGGTAGGACAGAGATCGCCAGGACGAACGAGAAGACGGTCGAGACCTGGTTCATCCAGGTGAAGCCATCCTCAGGCATGTAGTCCGGGTAGCGCCGTGGCATGCCGTAGACGCCCAGCCAATGCTGGATCAAGAAGGTCCCGTGGAAGCCAACGAACAGTAACCAGAAGTGAATCTTGCCGAGACGCTCGTCCAGCATGTGACCGGTGAACTTAGGCCACCAGAAGTAGAAGCCTGCGAACATCGCGAAGACCACGGTGCCGAACACGACATAGTGGAAGTGAGCGACCACGAAGTAGGAGTCGCTCAGGTGGAAGTCCAGCGGCGGGCTGGCCAGGATGACACCGGTCAGACCACCGAAGAGGAATGTCACCAAGAAGCCGATCGCCCAGATCATCGGGGTGGCAAAGACAAGTGTGCCACCCCACATGGTGCCCACCCAGTTGAAGAACTTCACCCCGGTCGGCACTGCGATCAACATGGTCATCACAGCGAAGAATTCGAGTAGCACGGCGCCCGTGGCGTACATATGGTGCGCCCACACGCTGATCGACAGCGCCGCGATCGCAACGGTGGCGAAGACGAGCGTCTTGTAACCGAAGAGAGGCTTGCGGCTGAACACCGGGATGATCTCCGAAATCAAACCGAAGAACGGCAGGGCAATGATGTAGACCTCTGGGTGACCGAAGAACCAGAACAGGTGCTGCCAGAGCATGGCACCGCCATACTCCGGGTTGAAGATCTGTGCTCCCAGCATGCGATCGGCAGCCATCCCGAACAATGCGGCAGCCAGCACCGGGAACACCATGATGACCAACAGAGATGTCACGAGGACAGTCCAGGTGAAGATCGGCATCCGGAACATCGTCATCCCGGGCGCACGCATGCAGATGATGGTGGTGATGAAGTTGACTGCGCCGAGGATGGTGCCGAAGCCAGCGAGCGCTAGACCCATCACCCACAGGTCGCCACCGAGGCCAGGGCTGTGCGCGGCGCCTGCCAGGGGCTGGTAGGCGAACCAACCGAACGATGCGGCCCCGCTGGGCAGGAAAAAGCCCGCCGAAGCGATCATGCCGCCGAAGAGGAACAACCAGTAGGCGAACATGTTCAGCCGCGGGAACGCGACATCGGGCGCACCGATCTGCAACGGCATCAGCGCGTTAGCGAACCCAGCGAAAAGTGGGGTTGCGAAGAGCAACAACATGATCGTGCCGTGCATGGTGAACATCACGTTGAACTGCTCGGGGTTCTGCACGACCTGTTGCCCGGGCAGGAACAGCTCGGCGCGGATGACCAGGGCCATCAATCCACCGAGCATAAAGAAGATGAAGGATGTGACGAAGTAAAGATTCCCGATGACCTTGTGATCGGTCGTGGTGATCACCGTGACGAACAGCGCACCCACGTTGCGTCGCGGGGGCTGTGGCGGGGGGCCCGAATCAGCCGCCCTGCGCGTCTCAGGTCCGACGATGGTGGCCATCAGTTACTCCCCTCCGGAAGCTTCTCATCTTGGTCGATCTGCAACTTGTACAGGTTTTTGTCAATGCCGAGCTGACCAGTGCTGCCGGAGGCCTCCAGATCCGCGATGGCCGCGTCGTACTCGGCTTGGGAGACCACTTCGACCTGAAAAAGCATCTGCGAGTGGTAGGCGCCGCACAACTCAGCGCATTTGCCCTGGAAGACACCCTCTTCGCTGGTCACAACCTGGAAGGTGTTGACCCGCCCTGGCACCAGGTCCAGTTTGCGTAAGAACTGTGGGACCCAGAAGGAGTGGATGACGTCCCGCGAGGTCAGCACGAACTCGACCCGTGAGTCGACCGGCAAGACCAAAGTGGGCAGCGTGTCGGGCAAGCCCTCCTGCCCCAGGCTCAACCCTTCGGCTTGCTGGCCCTCGATATACACGTTCTCGTTGACGTAGTTGAAGTCCCAACTCCACTTTTTGCCTGCGACATTCACCACGACATCGGGCTCCTGCGAAGTGTCAAGCATGTCGTTTTGAATCTCGACCGTCTTTCCGAACAGGACAGCGACCATCAGCAACGGCACGACGGTATAGAGAATTTCCAGCGGGACGTTGTAGCGAATCTGCGGAGGAAGCGGCTGGTCAGCGCTACGTCGACGGTAGGCGACCATGCACCACAAGATCAGTGTCCACACGAGCACGCCCACAGCCAATGCTGCGATCCAGGTCCCATTCCAGAAGTCGATGATTCCCGAGCCCTCGGTCGTGATCGGCTCGGGCAGGAAGCCGCGGCTTACCGAGGCACCACAACCCGAGAGCGTGATCGCAGCGGTCAGCAGAGCGATGGCAAATGGCACTGGCCGCCTCTTGGCGCGTTGAACCATATCGCTCCTCCGTTGCACAGCACACCTCACAGTCGTCACCCAGCCGATCCTCGTCAAATGTTACCCCGCCGAGGGCGCCTGCGGACCGTTGGGTCGCGGTTCGCGGCGGCGCCGGGCCAGCGATGCCCCTGCTCGGTCAGGATCGGCAACATCTGCAGATATGCCGACCGGCTGACCTCGCGCACTCCCAAGCTGGCCAGATGCGGGGTCTGCCACTGCACGTCAATTAGCCAGGGCCACGAGGCAGAGTCCTCTGAGCGGGAGCTGCCTTCAGTGTCTTCGAGGTACTGGACGAGCCCAACAAGCGCTGCCTTGGAGGCATCATTGCGGTGATGAAACATCGATTCTCCGGCAAACAGTCCGCCGATCGAGACCCCATACAGGCCGCCCGCGAGGTTGCCGTCCGTCCAGACCTCGACGCTGTGAACCCATCCCATCTCGTGCAATCTGCCGTATGCCGCTCTGATCTCTTCGGTGATCCACCGACCTGGCCTGCGCGGATCGGCGCAGGCGCCGATGACCTTATCGAACGCGGTGTCTATCCGTACCTCGAAGCGGCCCGAGGAACGCATCAGCGATCGGGAGATGTGCAGGTCCCCTGGACCGAGCACGCCCCGCGAACGCGGGGACCACCACCCGATCGGCGGCGCCCCGTCAGGACCAATCCCCATCGGAAACAGTCCGGTCCGGTATGCCGAGAGTACGGTTCCCGGAGCAAGATCGGCACCGACGGCGCTGAGGTCTTCAGCTTCTGCGGTGTCCCGCGGGCTGAGCAGCCACCGTGAGGGGGGTGGATCGAGGGGCTGGCCTCTCGCCGGCCACTCAGAACGCAAGACCCATATGCGGCTCGACCTCGTCTGCGGCACTGTCGCCATAACTGCCTCGCAGTCGCAGCAGGAAGGCATCTCGGCTTACGTCGTACTCCTGGGTCCCCACCGTTTGCAAGACGTAGGAGGCCAGAGTGGAGCCCAATTGCGCGCAGCGTTCGTGATTCAGGCCCCAGGCCAGACCGGACAGGAAGCCGGCGCGGAAGCCGTCGCCGACTCCGGTCGGGTCGATGGGACGCACGTCTCCGGCGGCGGACACGGTGATCTCCTCCGCGTCAGCCGCGATCACCGAGCAGCCATCTTTGCCCCGGGTGATCACTCGCGTGCCGACCCGCTGAAGGATCTCCTCGGCGTCCCATCCCGTCTTCTGCTCGGTGAGCACCGCTTCGTACTCGTTGGTGAAGAGGTAGGTGGCGCCGTCCACCAACGACGCGATCGAGGACCCGTCCATGAATGCCAGTTGCTGCGAGGGGTCGGCAGCGAAGGCCAGCCCTCGGGTGCGGCACTCGCGGCTGTGCCGCAGCATCGCCTGCGGGTCATCTGGACTGATCATCACCAACGAGAGTTCGCCAACCTGATCCAAAATGGGGCCGAGTTCGATATTGCGAGCCTCGCTCATCGCCCCGGCATAGAAACTGGCGATCTGCGCCATATCCTCGTCCGTGGTCACGATGAAGCGCGCGGTGTGCCGAACTTCGGAGACCAAGAGGTGGTCGCAGTTGACACCATGACGCTCCAACCAGGAGCGGTAGGCCGTGAAGTCCTCGCCAACTGCACCCACAAGAATGGGCCGATGCCCCAATGTGGCCATCCCGAAGCACACATTTGCTGCGATCCCCCCTCGACGCACTTGGAGATCATCGACGAGAAACGACACCGAGATCTTGTTCAGCTCTTCGGGAACGAGCGAGTCGGCGAAGCGACCCCGATAGGTCATCAGATGATCGCTTGCGATGGACCCGCACACAGCAAACTTCATGCACTGAACCTACCCGCAGCGCAACAGATCTAGCTGAACGAGTCCCCGCATGCACAGGAACTTCCGGCGTTCGGGTTGTCGATGGTGAAGCCCTGCTTTTCAATCGTGTCGGCAAAGTCGATGCTCGCCCCGTCCAAGTAGGGGGCGCTCATCCGGTCGACCACGACCTCTACGCCGCTAAAGTCGCGCGTGAGGTCACCGTCGAGCGTGCGCTCGTCGAAGTAAAGCTGGTAGATCAGGCCCGAGCAGCCTCCCGGCTGCACGCCGATCCGCAGGCGCAGATCATCACGGCCCTCTTGAGCCAGCAGGCTCTTGACCTTGCCCGCCGCGAGGTCCGTCAGCACCACGCCGTGGTCAGCCTCCGTGCCGGTGGCCGGTTCCGTCGTCTCAACCTGGGTGTCCTGAATGCTCATGGGGTGAGTCCTGTCCTCTCGGGTAGTGCTGATGGCTTCTCAACGTTGGAAGCCACGCGCGTTGTTCCCATGCTACGCGGCCGGCGGCGGTGACCAGGTGCGGGCGACACGAGCGCCCAGTTGTTGCATCGTCTCCCCCGGCCGGGGTGCGTAGGTGCCGCTGATGCCCAGCGACATCCCTTCTCGGCGGCCCACGAGCACTTCCTGGGCCAGCACCATCGTCGGCGCGGCGGCCTCAAGGGCGGCCTTCGCGCTCTCGGCCACAACGCCGTCGGCCACCGTATGCCAGTCGTAGCGTCGGGCAACCAGCACCACCAAGGAACCGCGAAGCCGTTCGCGGATCCCGAGGTGCTCCAAGAGCAACGCCGCCCCCGGTTGCGTGGAAGCGCCAAGCAGTTGCGCGGCATACCCGATCCCACCCCCGGTACCCGAGCCTGAGATTTGCTCGCGCCGCCGAGGCCGCCCACTCAACAGGTCCATTGAGGGCGTGGACCCCAGCGCGCGATCCACAACTTCGGTGAAGGCACCAAGCATGGCCTCAAAGGTCTGTGATTGCTCGGCGTTCAGCCCACGTTCGGTGGCTAGGGCAGCACTGGCACCGTGGAAACCAGTCAACGGCATCATCGAAGCCGCCGCGAGCACCAACCGCATATCCGTCCAGTCCTGCACGACAGTCGGCAGATCAGCCAAGTCGTGGCCGGCTCCGAGCGCCGACAACAATCCATGCCCGCCATCGTGCGAGGCGACCTCGTTGCCGACAGCGAGCACGATGCGCGAGACGCCGGTGGCGCGGGCTGCCGCCAACAGTTCGCCGACGCCCGCGCTGCTGCCCCCCAACGCCTGCGTTGCGGTGGCCTCAGCAGGCGCGAGGTGCGCCCCGATGACGTGAGAGGAGTCGACATACGCGGTGTCACCACGCACGAGGATGTCAGCGGGCACGTCACCGCCAAATGCTCCGGTCAGAACGACGGGATGTGAATCGGTGGCGATCGGCGCGATGGCGTCGGCAAAGCCCGGACCGCCGTCACTGAGCCCGTACACCTCCACGCAGTCGTGCCCGGCGCTCTCGGCCCATCCGGCCCCAACCTCACCGGCAACGGCGGCGGCAGCGCGATCGGGGCCGAATCGGTCGGCCAGCACCACTACCCGCATGTAGACAGCCTCCCTAGTACTGCATCTGCATGGCTGTGCGTACCTGAGCCAGCGTCCCTCGGGCGATCTCGAGCGCGCGCTCGTTTCCTCGGACAAGAACCTGCTGCAAATATCCCGGGTCTTGGGCCAAGTCGTGACGCCGAGCCCGGATCGGAGCGAGGTGCTCGTTGACCGCCTCGGTGGTCAATTTCTTCAGTACGCCCGAGCCCCCGTGGCCGACTTGCGCAGCGATGTAGTTTGGGTCAGTGCCGGTGGCCAGGGCCGCCAGCAACACCAGGTTGGAGACCTCGGGCCGGTTCACTGGGTCGTAGGTGATCTCGCGCGTGGAGTCCGTGACTGCCTTCTTCAGTCGGGCGGCCGTGGTGTCCGCGTCCATCCCCAACTCGATGGTGTTTCCCTTGGACTTGCTCATCTTGGCTCCGTCGGTGCCGAGCAGGTTGGGCGCCGAGGACAGCAGTGCCTCGGGCGCCCGGAAGACCGGTCGCTGCGGATCGACCCGCCCGTAGCGCTCGTCGAATCGGCGAGCGACCACCCGAGCCTGCTCCAGGTGCGGGAGTTGGTCTTTGCCGACCGGCACGATGTTGGCCTGACAGAAAAGAATGTCCGCAGCCTGGTGCACTGGGTAGGTCAACAGCAGACCGGACATGGGGCGACCGCCGGTGTCATCCGACTCGGCCTTCACGGTGGGGTTGCGCCGCAGCTCGGCCTCGGTCACCAACGACAGGAATGGCAACAGGAGTTGGTTCAACTCCGGTATTGCGGAGTGCGTAAAGATGGTGGTCGCCTCCGGGTCCAAGCCGACCGCCAGATAGTCGGCCACCAGTGAATAAACCCGCTCTCGCAGGGGGCCCACACCGTCGCGATCGGCGATCACCTGGTAATCCGCAACGAGGACGAACGTCTCCACACCTTTGCGCTGCAGCGCGACGCGGCTGGCCAACGTGCCGAAGTAGTGCCCCAGGTGCAGATGCCCGGTGGGGCGATCCCCCGTCAGGATGCGGAACCCACTGGGATCGGTTTCGATCTGCCGCTCAATCTCACCGGATCGTGCAACCGTTCGACGCAACGATGCCTCGGACGAGGAATCGGCCAGGGCCTGACCCGCTTCGTCCTGGCTCACGTCGGGGTCCGCACGGGCGGGAGCGGTAGGGCTAGGCATGGTCGGCAAGCGTAGTGCCTTGCTGCGGTGGGACAGTCTCCGAAGCTGATGGTGGACCGGGGGCAGTGCCCGCACCGAACGGCGTTGACCCCAACTGAGCTCGGCCATGTGGCGCCAACCACGTGTGCGGAAGCGGACCGCGAGGCACCACGCCAGTCGGATTGATGTCGCGATGGGTGAGGTAGTAGTGATCCTTGATCTGCGCGAAGTCCACGGTGTCGCCGAAGCCTGGCGTTTGGAACAAGTCGCGGGCGTAGTCGAAGAGGACCGGCATCTGTGCGAGTAGCCGCTGATTGGCTTTGAAATGCCCGTGATAGACGGCATCGAATCTGACCAGGGTTGTCCAGAGCCGGATGTCCGCTTCGGTGATGTGCTCACCGACCAGGTAGCGCCGCGAGCTGAGCCGGTCGGTGAGCCAGTCCAGTCGATCAAAGAGGCTGGTGTAGGCAGCGTCGTAGGCCTCTTGGGTGCCAGCGAAGCCGCAGCGATACACGCCGTTGTTGACGTCCTGATAGATCGGCTCGGACACCGCCTCGATCTCGTCCTGCAAATCGCTCGGATAGAGATCCGGAGCGCCAGGGCGATGCAGAGCCTTCCATTCGGTGTTGAAGTCCCGCGTGATTTGCACGAAGTCGTTCGTCACGACGTGGCCGGTCGCGATCTCGACGATGGCGGGGACGGTGACCCCCGGTTTGTACCCCTGTGAACGGGCCTCGTAGGCATCTTTGAGACGCGGTATGCCGAGCACCGGGTCAACCTCACCCGGGTCCAGATCGAAAGTCCAACTGCGTTCGTCGTGCACCGGGCCGCAGACGCCCATGGACAGCGAGTCCTCTAGACCAAGAAGGCGTCTTACGATCACCGTCCGGTGAGCCCAGGGACAGGCGCGAGCTACGACGAGGCGGTAGCGTCC
>JBBSNC010000066.1:0-12082 GCA_038232855.1 Actinomycetales bacterium | reverse complement strand
CGCGAAGCGGCGCAGGCGTTGGGGATGACGCCAGCAAGGACGATGCGGCGGATCGTGCTTCCGCAGGCGATGCGTGTCATCGTGCCTCCTACCGGCAACGAGCTGATGTCGATGGTCAAAGACACGTCTTTGCTGCTTGGCATACCGGTCACAAACGAGTTGTTCTTCCAGTTGACTGCGATCGGATCCCGGACCTTCAAGATCGTGCCCGTCCTGACTGCTGCATGTTTGTGGTATCTCATCATCGGCAGCATCTTGATGGTCGGGCAGCACTTCCTGGAGAAGCGCTTCAACCGTGGGTATGGCGCCCGCACCAGTGGCCCGGCCACTGCCACCGACATCGATCTCACCGAAGGAGACCCGGCATGAGTGAACCGCTCGTCTCCGCTGTCAACGTGACGAAGTCGTTTGGCGACAATCAGGTCCTCCAGGGCATCGACCTATCCGTGTATCCCGGTCAGGTGGTGACGCTGCTCGGGCCATCGGGATCTGGCAAGACCACCCTCTTGAGGTGTATCAATCAACTCGAGACTATCAACGGTGGCCGCATTTATGTCGACGGCGACCTGATGGGTTATGAGGACAAAGGCGGCAAACTGCATCAACTGCCGGACAAGCGCATCGCGGCCCAACGCCGCGAAATCGGCATGGTTTTTCAGAGGTTCAACCTGTTTCCGCACAAGACGGTGCTCGACAACATCTGCGAAGCCCCAGTGATCGTGCAAGGACGCAAGCGGGCCACAGTCCAGGCTGAGGCGCTGGAACTCCTCGACCAGGTCGGACTGGGCGACAAGCCTTCGGCATACCCCAATCAACTCTCCGGTGGGCAGCAGCAACGCGTGGCCATCGCCAGGGCCCTGGCGATGGCGCCCAAGCTGATGTTGTTTGATGAGCCGACCTCAGCGCTGGATCCGGAGCTGGTCGGCGACGTGTTGGCCGTCATGCGGGATCTCGCGGAATCAGGCATGACGATGATCGTCGTCACGCATGAGATGAGCTTTGCCCGCGAGGTGGCCGACGAAGTCGTCTTCATGGATGGCGGTGTCGTGGTGGAGGAAGGACCGCCGTCGGAGGTTTTGGTCAACCCACAACACCAGCGGACCAGGGAGTTCTTGAGCCGGGTCACCGAGGATGAGCAAGACTCCGTCGTGGATCACATTCCCGATCACGTCAGGCGTCCAGGCGAGCCCGCAAACTAGGCACGCACCGTGCTGCGCCGATACGGACTTGCGCGAGTGCGCGGCACGTCGATGCTGCCCACGCTGAGCGAGGGTCAGTTGCTACTGATTCGGTATGCGGTGCGCGCGCGCCCTGGTGACCTGGTCATTGCCCGACTGCCAGACGCACCGAGCGGGCAGCGACGTCCGCTCTCCGTTAAACGTCTCATTCGATATGAGCACGACGGCCGGGTGTGGTTGGAGGCTGACAACCACCAGGCAGCGCACCGGGTGGATTCATGGACCGTTGGGGCCCTACCCGCCTCGGCAGTCACCGCGCGCGTGTTACTGCCGATGAGGCACCCTCGGCGGCGGCGCTCGGGCTGAGCGAGGCCACGAGCGTAGGCAACAGGTGTGAGATCTGCTCAGCCATCGCTACATACGCACCATCGTCGTGCCCATACGGGTCGAGGATGTCCAACTCCTCTCGGGGCACTCCGGCAAGCTTCGGTCGATGTGCCACGACCGCCTGGCCAATCGACCGCAGCCAGCCGGGGAGGTTGGGCTCATGCGCGCTCGCAGTGGGCAACGCTTCGCTTGCCAGGGCCAATTCGGCCACCGAGACTGCATACCGCAGCGACAGTGGATGGAGTTGGGTGACTGCAGCGCGATGAGCCGTGGTCACAGTCAGCACGAGGTCAGCTGCCTTGACGTCTTCGGCGGTGAGCCGCCTGGCCCGGAAGTCACCCGAGGCAACACCGAGGTGTCGAAGCTGCTCGGCCGCCTGCCGTTGCATCGGATGATCCACCAGACCCCGGGTGCCTGCACTCGACACCACGATGCGCTCAGACCCCCACGCGTCATCCAGTGACTTTCGCAAGACAAGTTCCAGGTAGGGGGATCGACAGATGTTGCCTGTGCAGACCACGAGGAGTCGCCCAGGCGGACTGCTCTCAGTCATCGCTTGCCTCCAACCACTGGCTCAACGGCGCCAATTCGTCGTCGCTGGCCCACCGAGGCCCCACTGGTCGCACGAGGATCGACCTCCACTCGTTGCCCTCCGGCTCCGGCGGCATGTTGCCATCCCCACCATCAGCTGGCTCGAAGTGTGCACATCGCAGCTCTACTTCCAGGCGATTGTCGCCGAGCGCCTCAGCCAGGCCCGCCCCCCACTCGATCACCGTGACGGCCAGTTCGAGATCAGTGTCGAGATCCAGATCGTCCAACTCGGCGCGTCCCTGCAGCCGATAGGCGTCGACATGGACCAACATCGGGCCCCCGACCAGCGAAGGGTGGACGCGGGCGATCACAAAGGTCGGTGAAGTGATCGGGCCACGCACCCCCAAGCCCTCGGCGATGCCTTGAGTCAGCGTCGTTTTGCCGGCACCCAGCGGTCCGTCGAGCACTATCAGGTCGCCAGCCGCCACCAGGGATCCCAGCGCGACCCCACAAGCGTGGGCGTCCGGTGCAGAGATTAAAGTCCCGCGCCGCAGCTTCATTCGGGTGTCCCCAGGGTCAGCGCGAACGTGCCACGGCCGGGGCGCACATCGGTCGACCTGACCCGCAGCCCAGCCTGCGGCCTCGGCGCTGATGCCGGTGGCACCGAAGCCCGGGCAAGCAGTTTCAGTAGGTAGTCGGTGACCAATTCGGGGTGCTCGAGCATGATGTTGTGCCCACCTCGAGTGACCAGAATGTGCTCGGCCAGCGGCAAGTCGCCGGCGAGCGCTGAGCTGCGCTCCGGGGGTGTCAGCACATCGCGGTCTCCCACCAAAACCAGCGTTGGGATCTGCGCGAAGGCTCGGACCGATGATGCCTTGTCGTGCTCCTTCAGGGTGGGGGCGAAGTCCGAGATCACCGAGAAATCGGTCTCGACCATCATCCGCTGCGTCAGTTGCGCGGTCGAGCGAGACACCTTGGACCCAAAGGAGGACGCGGCCACCATCGAATTACCCAGCCACGGCAGGCGGTTCCAGAGCGCCCGCATGGTTGCTTGATAGGGCGCTGCGCTACTGGCTAAGGCAGGCCCCAACCCGTTGACCCACACTCCAACTCGGGTGCCCAGCCCCCACGTCACCCGTTCCATATCCCCCGCACTGCTGCTGATAAAGGCCACCGCGACGACGCGTTCGGAGACGACTTCGGGATGCGATTCGGCAAGAGCCATGATCGCCATGCCTCCCATGGAATGCCCAATCAGCGCCACCGGCCCTCTCGGCGCCGCCTGGGCGACGACGCTGGCTAGATCGCTGCCCAACTGATCGATCGTGTAGCGGTCCGTCGAGCCCTTGCCCGTCTTCCCGTGCCCTCGGTGATCCCAGGTGAGTACCCGATATCCCGCCGCTACGAGGGCCTTGCGTTGGTGTGTCCAGGATCGCCGATCCAGCGTGTACCCGTGGCAGAAGATGAGCGTCGGACGGACATCTTCACCTGTGCCTTGTCTACTCACCTGCTCGATCTCCACATGCAGACGGACACCATCTTCGGCGATGACTTCGCGACGTTCGGCGTGACGGCGATGGGCGTCCGCGTGCCCGGAAGTCTTGGCATCAGGGCGAGGCATCGTCATGTCCCCTGGTTCAGATCATCCAGGTAGACCCTGGGCAGCCGTGAGCCAAACCGCGTCACGATCTCGTAGTCGATGGTGCCGATCGCCTCGGCCCAATCCTGAGCGGTCGGCTCTCCGCGCTCTCCTGTGCCAAAGAGCACCACTTCGTCACCGGCCTCAACTAAGAGGTCGCCGGCATCAATCACGATCTGATCCATGCACACCCGCCCAGCAATCGGCCGCCGCTGCCCGCCCAGCAACACCTCGATCGCGTTCGAGCCGTGCCGTGGCAACCCATCGGCATACCCCACCGGCACGTCGACCAGCGTCGTGGGCGCGCTGGTGGTGAAGGTGTGCCCATAGGAGACACCCTGGCCCGCAGGTACCCGTTTCACGGTGGCCGCCCGTGCGGTCACGGTCATCGCCGGAACCAGCCCAAACGAGGCGCTGTCGCCGACATCCGGCACTGGAGACAAACCGAAGACGGCCAGCCCAGGGCGCACCATGTCCCACGCGGCGCCGGGGTTGGTCAACGTCGCCGCCGAGTTGGACATGTGCCGCAACTGCGGCTTCAGACCCGCGCGCTGTGCCACCACGACTGCCTGAGCGAAGGCCTCCTCTTGTTGACGGACGGTGGGGTGAGCCGGTGAATCGGCATACGCGAAGTGGGTGAAGACTCCGGTCAACTCGATCAAGCCCTCGGCCTGCGCCCGATACGCGTGCTGCACGAGGTCCGCCCAATCGTTGCTCGCTGTGTAGGCGCCGTTGCGGGCCAGGCCCGTGTCTGCCTTCAACTGAACTCTCGCCGCCACGCCGCGTGCCTGCGCAGCCTCGCGCACCTGCTCGATCGCCCAGGGCGCGGAGACTCCGATCTCGATGTCTGCGTCAATGGCACGTCCGAAATCAACACCACTGGTATGCAGCCAGGTCAGCAGCGGGGCGCGCACTCCGGCTGAGCGCAGCGCGAGCGCTTCGCTGAGCTGTGCCACGCCCAACCAATCGGCGCCACCAGCCAGCGCCGCCTGCGCGCACGGCACCAACCCGTGGCCATAGGCATCGGCCTTCACCACGGCCATCAAGGCCGCCGACCCAGCGCGTTCCTTCAGCACCTCGACGTTGTGTGTGATTGCGCCCAGATCGATCGTCGCCCAGGCAGGATGAACCGAGGGGTCGAAGGTGCTGCGGGGATGAGTCATCACGATCCTGCGATGCGTGCATGGGTCGGTGCGCCAGCCACCGCTGCGAGTTGGGTCATCAGCGAGCGCGGGTCACCCGCATTGTCGTGACCGTTATGACGGACGGCGGGATGTGCCAACCGATCCGCGATCCGATCCGCGATGGTCTGCGTGCTCGCGCCCATCTCGGCGCCCCCCATTGCCGGGAGCTCGCCCAGGACGCTCACGGTCGCCGCTTCGATGGCCGACGAGGCAGCGCCCTCGCCGAGCGAGGCCAGGCATAGCGCCAACGACAGCACCGCCCCAGCCGGGTTGGCCCACCCGCGTCCGGCGATGTCGGGTGCCGAGCCGTGGATCGGCTCGAACATCGAGGTGCCGGTGCCGTCGAGATTGAGGTTGCCGCTCGCAGCGACGCCCAAGCCACCCTGTAGCACGGCCCCGAGGTCAGTCACGATGTCGCCAAACAAGTTATCGGTCACCACGACATCGAATCGTTCCGGGTGCACCGGCAGGTGCATGCACATGGCATCAACGTGCACGTAGTCGGTTTCGACATCCGGGTAGCGCTGCGAGACCTCGTCCAGCACGGTCAGCCATAACGCGCCAGATTGTACGAGTACGTTGGTCTTGTGACAGAGCGTGACCTTCTTGGAGCGCTGCCTCGCGAGCCGGAACGCAAAGTCCACCGCCCGCTCGCAGGCGTACCAGGTGGTGATCGAGTCTTGAGTGGCGACAGCGGCAGGGGTGCCCTTGTGCACCATGCTGCCCGTGCCGACATACGCTCCCTCGGTGTTTTCTCGCACCACTACGAGGTCGCATCGTTCGGGCGTCAGCCCAGCGATGGGGCTTTCCACTCCGGGATACAGGCGCACCGGGCGCAAGTTGATCGCCTGGGACATCGCTGCCCGAAGAGCCAGGATGATGCCGCGCTCCAGCACTCCCGGCGTCACTTTCGGGCTGCCAATGGCCCCGAACACGATGGCGTCCTGATCGAGCAACATGGTGATGTGCTCTGCGGTCAGCAACTCCCCCGTAGCCAGATAGTGATCGGCCCCCAGCGGCACGGTCGTGCGGTCTGTCTGGAAACCGAAGGCATCCTGCGCTGCGTCGAGCACCGTCAGGGCCGCATGGTTGACCTCGGGGCCGACGCCGTCGCCCGGGATGACGGCGAGTCGGTGGGTCCGAGCGTGTGTAGGGGGCATCGCTGGTGAAGACTCCTGAATCGGGGAAAGAATGTCGTGGGGACTACAGTTTCGCTCACATCATCACAGGGATGCACAGGAGAGGTCGATGGGTTACACGCTGGCGGAAAAGTTGTGGCGCAGCCATCTGGTGCGTCAGGTCGACGGCGAGCCGGACCTGCTGTACATCGACCTGCACCTGGTGCACGAGGTGACCAGCCCGCAGGCCTTCGAGGGGCTGCGCACGGCCGGTCGCCCGGTCCGCCGACCTGACCTCACGCTGGCGACCGAGGATCACAACGTGCCGACCACGCTGGGCCCGGTCACCGACCTGGTCTCACGCACCCAGTTGGAGGCGCTGGCGACCAACTGCGCCGAATTTGGGATCGTGCACCATCGGCGGGGCAACCTCGGCCAGGGCATCGTGCATGTCATCGGGCCGGAATTAGGCCTCACCCAACCTGGTATGACGATCGTCTGCGGCGACTCGCACACCTCCACGCACGGCGCGTTCGGCGCGTTGGCTTTTGGCATCGGCACCAGCGAGGTCGAGCATGTGCTGGCCACTCAGACCTTGCCACTGAAGCCGTTCAAGACGATGGCCATCACCGTTGACGGCGAGTTGGCTGCGGGCGTCTCCCCCAAAGACATCATCTTGGCCGTGATCAATCGCATCGGCACCGGCGGCGGGCAGGGCTACGTCCTGGAGTACCGCGGCAGCGCCATCGCGGCGCTGTCGATGGAAGGGCGGATGACCATCTGCAACATGTCCATCGAGGCCGGCGCCCGCGCCGGCATGGTGGCACCCGACGACACAACGTTTGAGTATGTCCGCGGCCGAACGCATGCGCCCACCGGGCAGGAGTGGGATCAGGCTGTGACGGCCTGGCGTGAGCTGCGCACCGATGACGACGCCGTGTTCGACGCCGAGATCCTGCTCGACGCCGCCTCTTTAACCCCCTATGTCACCTGGGGCACCAACCCCGGCCAGTCTGTGCAGTTGGGGGCTTTCGTGCCTGACCCGGAGGACATCGGCGATGAGGACGAGAAGGACGCCGCCCAGCGCGCCTTAGCCTATATGGACCTGGAGCCGGGTGTCGCAATGCGAGACGTCGCAGTCGACGTCGTCTTCCTCGGCTCGTGCACGAACGGCCGGATCGAGGATCTGCGCATCGCGGCCGATGTATTGCGCGATCGACACGTCGCTCCCACGGTGCAGATGCTGGTCGTGCCGGGCTCCCACGCAGTCCGGCTGCAGGCCGAAGAAGAGGGGTTGGATCAGATCTTTCTCGACGCGGGTGCGCAGTGGCGCCTCGCGGGCTGCTCTATGTGCCTGGGCATGAACCCCGATCAACTCGCGCCGCACCAGCGCTGCGCCTCGACGTCTAACCGTAACTTCGAGGGCCGTCAAGGCGCGAAGTCGCGAACCCACCTGGTATCTCCTGCTGTCGCAGCCGCCACCGCCGTGCGCGGCACCTTGGGCGCACCAGTGGATTTGGCACCGATTGCTGCCCTGCAGGAGGTCAACTGATGGAAGCCTTCACCACTCACACTGGCGTCGGCGTGCCACTACGGCGCAGCAATGTCGACACCGATCAGATCATCCCGGCCCACTTCCTCAAGCGAGTCAGCCGCACCGGCTTCGAGGATGGTCTGTTTGCGCGATGGCGCGAGGACGAGTCCTTCATCCTCAATCACAGCGCGTATGCCGATGGTTCAGTGCTGGTGGCCGGGCCAGACTTCGGCACCGGCTCCTCCCGGGAGCACGCCGTCTGGGCGCTGATGCAATACGGTTTCCGGGTTGTGATCGCCTCGCGATTCGGCGACATCTTCACCGGCAACTCCGGCAAGGAAGGGCTGCTCTGCGCACAGACTGCCCAGAACGATGTCGAGTTGATCTGGAAGCAGTTGGAGAACGAGCCCGGGGCGCTGGTGACTGTCGATCTGGAACGACGACGGATCGTGGTCGGGGACATCGTGGCGAAATTTCGGATCGACGACTACACCGCCTGGCGATTGGTTAACGGCTTTGATGACATCTCACTGACCTTGCGACACGTTGATGTCATCGACGATTTCGAAGCAAAGCGGCCCGCATACAAGCCTCGTGTCTCTTCTACTGTCTGAGCATGTGGGTTAGGCTCATCGGTAATGGCACATCTCCTCCTCCTCAGCTGCCGCAGCGAGACCTCCTAGGTCCGGCCCTCGCTGCGGAGTTGCTGCGCCTCGGACGCCACGCAGACCCAGTGAGGAAGAACCAGTGACCAGCAAGACCAACCCCCAGCAGCCTAGCGGTATGCGGTATGGCCGCTACACCCCCTTTGCGCCGATCGACCTGTCCGGGCGCACCTGGCCAGCGCAAACCATGACGAAGGCACCACGTTGGTGCGCGGTCGACCTGCGTGATGGCAACCAAGCCCTCATCGATCCGATGACCCCGGACCGCAAGCGACGCATGTTCGAGCTGCTGGTCTCCATGGGATACAAGGAGATCGAGGTCGGCTTCCCCTCGGCTAGCCAGACCGACTTCGATTTCGTTCGGATGCTCATCGAGGATGACCTCATCCCCGACGACGTGGTGATCCAGGTATTGACGCAAGCGCGCGAACACCTCATAGAGCGGACCTATGAGTCGATCGAGGGAGCCAAAGCGGCCATCGTGCACCTCTACAACTCGACCTCCACCCTGCAGCGGCGAGTCGTCTTCAACACTGACATGGACGGCATCATCGACATCGCGGTGACTGGTGCTCGGTTCTGTAAGAAGTACGAAGAGCAGATGCGTAGCGACACCGACGTGTTCTACGAGTACTCCCCCGAGTCCTACACCGGCACCGAACTGGAATTCGCCGTACGCATCTGCAACAAGGTGATGGAGGTCTTAGAACCTAGCGCCGAGCGTCCGCTCATCGTGAACCTGCCGGCGACCATCGAGATGGCCACCCCGAATGTGTATGCCGACTCGATCGAGTGGATGAGCAGTCACCTCAACCACCGCGAGCACGTCGTGCTCTCATTGCACCCGCACAACGACCGCGGTTGCGCGGTCGCGGCCGCGGAGTTGGGCTACCTCGCCGGTGCGGACCGGATCGAAGGTTGCCTCTTCGGCAACGGTGAGCGCACCGGCAACGTCTGCCTGGTGACGTTGGGAATGAACCTGTTCTCCCAAGGCATCGACCCGCAGATCGATTTCTCCGACATCGATGAGATCCGGCGCACCGTCGAGCACTGCAACCAGATGCCGGTGCCCGAGCGTCATCCCTACGGCGGCGACTTGGTCTTCACCGCCTTCTCCGGGTCACACCAGGACGCGATCAAGAAGGGCCTAGAGGTGCTAGGCCGTGACGCACAAGCAGCGGATACGCCGATCGATGAGTTTGCGTGGGCCGTGCCCTATCTGCCGATCGACCCCAAGGACGTCGGCAGGTCCTACGAAGCGGTCATCCGGGTCAACAGCCAGTCCGGCAAGGGCGGCGTCGCCTACATCATGCGCACCGAGCATCACCTCGACTTGCCGCGCCGACTGCAGATCGAGTTCAGCCGGGTAGTGCAGCGCTACACCGAGGATTCTGGTGGTGAGATGTCAGCCGCGGCCATCTGGGCGGCGTTCGAGAACGAGTACATCGTGCCGACTACCCCGGTGTTGCTACGCAAGGTGGACACCCGGACTGCCGATGACGGCAGAGACGAGATTTCGGCCACCGTGGTCGCTGAAGGGTCCGAGACAGTGATCGAAGGCTCCGGCAATGGGCCGATCAATGCATTTGTGGCCGCGCTGTCGACGCTAGGGCACGACGTGCGGGTGTTGGACTACGCCGAGCATGCCCTGTCCTCTGGAGACGATGCTGTGGCCGCAGCATACGTGGAGTGCGCCATCGATGGCGAAGTGCGCTGGGGTGTCGGCATCGACGCCAACATCGTGACTGCATCTCTGCGCGGCATCACCAGCGCACTGAACCGCGGTCGCTAAGTTTCGCCATTCCTCTCGTGGCGATGCGCAGGGGCTAAGAGCGCTGCAACAGCCTAGCGACGGTCTTGGGTATTCCGGATGCCACGTCGCGGGCTCGGATCGGACCGCCTGGGTTGGCATCGTGTGCCGCCACCCCGTGCACCAACGCGGCAAGGGCGGCCGCATTGCGTGGGGAGAGTCCGGCCGCCAGCAGCGCGCCGCACAGGCCTGCCAAGACGTCCCCTGTTCCCGCTGTCGCCAACCACGGTGGAGCACTGGCGACGACCCGGATCGGCATACCGGAATGGGGGTCGGCGATCACTGTGGTCGCCCCTTTGAGCAGCACCGTCGCGCTCGTCTCGTGGGCAGCCGCCTGTGCCCATGCCACCGGATCAGCCTCCACTTCTTTCCTGCTCACTTCGTGATGCCCCGGCCAGTTGCTGAGCAGTCGCGCCAACTCACCCGCATGCGGAGTCAACAGGGTAGACGCCGGACGGGGGTAGTCGAACAGCGCCAATGCGCCTGCGTCGATGACGCACGGGTCCTCTGACTCAATGGCCCGGCAGATCCGGTCGATCTGCTCACGAGCCGCGGCATCGGTGTCCTCGGGGTCCACCCCTGGCCCGAGCACCCAGGCTTGCACTCGCCCGTGCGCAGGGACCGCCTCCGGAGTGGCTTGCAGGACGAACTGGGTCGCAATGGGTGGACCGAGATAGCGCACCATCCCTGCCCCGGATTCGACCGCAGCCGTGGTTGCCAGGACTGCGGCACCGGGAAAGGAATCGCTGCCGGCAATGATCCCGACTACCCCTCGTGAGTACTTGTGGTCCCGCGCTTTGGGCACCGGCCACAAGTCCGCGGCATCGTCATGTTCCATCCGCTCAACGGCCGCAGGTGCGGAGACGACCAACCCGATGTCCACCATGGTGAGCAGACCCACGGCTGGTTCGGTGTTGGGCAACACATGGATCGGCTTGGCCACCCCGAAGGTCACCGTCTCGTCCGCAAAGACGGCATGAGCCCCGATCCGGTGGCCGCTGGGGTCCACCCCGCTCGGTACGTCGACGGCAATGACGTAACTATCGTCCGCGATGTGATCCACTAAGGTGCCCATCGCACCGGCCAGGCCAGCTCGACCGCCGATGCCCATCAGGGCATCAATGACGATGTGGGCGCCGCTCAGCGCGTCCACCACTTCACGCGGCAGATCCTGGTTGGAGCGTTCGAGGCCGATCAACGGCAGGTGGGCCGCCTCGACCGCCTTCCGGCCGTCAGGATGCACCTCCTCGCCGACGTGGACGACGGTCACCTGGTGGTCGCCAGCTAGGTCAGCGGCCGCGAAGAGCCCGTCGCCCCCGTTGTTGCCGCCCCCGACCAAGACCACAACGGTCGAGGCATTGAACTTCCTGGCCCGGGTACGGACTACCTCGGCCAGTCCCCGAGCAGCCCGCAACATCAACTCACCCTCGTGCAGCGTGGCCATCAACTCGGCCTCGGCTGCCCGGACGTCGGCGACGGCATAGGCGCGGATCATCGAAAATCACAGGCCACCAGAGCCACCCTTTCATTCTCCTTCAGCGACGACGACCGCCGAGGCGATCCCTGCGTCATGCGACAAAGACACGTGCAGTGACCGGACGCCGAGCAGTTCGGCTCGCGCGGCGACGGTGCCGGTGACCTTCAGATGGGGTCGTCCATCCTCAGCGCGGACCACCGTGGCATGGCCCCAATGCAGGCCGACCGGGGCACCGAGTGCCTTGGCCAGCGCTTCCTTGGCGGCGAACCGCGCCGCTAGGGAAGCCAACCGAAGTTCACGCTCCGACTCGGTGAAGAGACGCTCCATCAGTCGGGGGGTGCGCTCGAGCCGACGTCCGAACCGGGCGATGTCAACCACGTCGATGCCGACCCCGATGATCATGCGGCGAAATCTCTCACTCGACCGTGACCGACTTCGCCAGGTTGCGCGGCTGGTCCACCTCCAGGCCTTTAGCGCTCGAGAGATGCAGCGCGAAGACCTGTAAGGGGACCACCGTCAGCAGCGGAGCCAACAAGACTGGGCTGCGGGGCACGCGAAT
>JBBSNC010000065.1:0-12130 GCA_038232855.1 Actinomycetales bacterium | reverse complement strand
GCAGACAAGCACACGATTAGGGGAAGCGCAGCGACGCAGCAGGACTCACCAGGGGGGCTCGCTTCGGTGGTCGATGGCGCCGCCGTGCGCGCCGAGGTGATACAGATCATCAGCGAACGCGGCAAGATGCAGAATCCGGTCACGGGTTCCGGGGGAATGCTGATTGGAACGGTCGCCGAGGTCGGACCTCGATCCAGCCTCGGCCTGTCCGTAGGCCAGCAGGTGGCCACGCTCGTCTCATTGTCGTTGACCCCCCTGCAGATCACCGACGGGCTGCAGCGCTGGGATGGCCTCAGCGATCACGTGCCCACCAGCGGCCACGCCATCTTGTTCGGCCGCTCCATCGCAGCCGTGCTGCCATCTGATCTGCCAGCCGAGCTCGCACTGCTGGTCATGGACGTCTGCGGTGCCCCCGCTCTGCTGGCGCGAGTGGTCAGTCGATACCGCCAGCACTTGCACCGCGACCCGGTCGTGTGCGTGTTGGGTGGTGCCGGCAAGTCAGGGGTTCTGTCGCTTGCCGCTGCAGGCCGCGCAGGAGCAGGTAGACGGATCGCCGTGGTGCGCGACGCGCGGGAGGAAGGGCTGCTAAGGCAGGCCGACGTGGCCGAAACCATCGTTGTCGGCGACGCGACGTCCCCGATCCAACTCAGCGAACAGGTGGCCGCAGCAGGCGGACCTGCAGACATCACGGTCGTCTGCGTGGACGTGCCGGGGTGTGAACAACCGGCGCTGATGTGCACCGCCGAGGGTGGCACCGTCATCTTCTTCTCGATGGCCACACATTTCGCTGCGGCAGCACTAGGCGCGGAGGGACTGGCCGCCGACGTCACGATGCTCATCGGCAACGGCTACACCCCCGGGCACGCCGACCTCGCCCTCGACCTGGTACGGACCACACCCGGTCTGCGGGCCGTGTTCGAGTCTCGCCTCAGCACCGCGCAGACTACTGACTCATGACGTCTGTGCCGCGCACCCTGATTCAGCACGCCCGGATCTATACCGGAGACGGTGAACACCCCCAGGCGACTTCGATGTTGACTCAAGCCGGGCAGATTGTGTGGGTAGGCACCGACAGCGACGCCGAGCACGTGCGCGCAGGCCTCGACGAGATCGCTGGCGAGCGGATCATTGACTGCGGGGGAGCGTTGCTGACCCCGGCCTTCTGCGACGCCCACGTACACCTGACGATGACCGGCCAAGGCCTGGACGGCATCGACCTTTCTGGTACGCAGACCGTGGGGGAGGCGCTGCGATTGATTGAGTCGGCGGCCCGGCATACTCGAGGCAGGCCGATCTATGCCCACTCCTGGGACGAGACCCACTGGGTGGAGCGTCGGCCGGTCACTGCCAGCGAGCTCGATCGGGCTACCTATGGCGGCGTCGTCTATATGCCGCGCATCGATGCCCACTCGGCAAGCGTCTCCTCTGCGATGGCGGCGGTGGCCCGCGTGCATGGGTTGGATGGCTGGGATGGCGATGGCGTGGTGACGCGGGAGGCGCTCACAGCGGTGACCAATGCCTTCACCTCAGGGATGACAGCGCAAGATCGCGAGCACTACCTGGACCTCGCCTTGAGGGCCGCCGCCGAACGAGGCATCGGACTCATCCACGAGACCGGGGCCGAGCACATGACCTCCTTCGACGACATCCGACACGTGCTGGAGCTGGGCGCACGTCCGGGACGCCCAGCGACGGTCGCCTACTGGGGATTGCTGTTGGACGACACCGACGAAGCGACGCACCTGCGAGAACACCTCGGCGTTCTCGGCATGGCGGGCGACCTGTGCGCCGATGGTTCGTTCGGCTCGCGGACAGCCCACCTCAGTTCGCCCTACGTGGATGACGATGGTCGCTCCAGCGCAGACTTCGGCTACGGCTACCTGACGGTTGAGCAGATCCGCGACCACGTGGTGGCCTGTACCCGCGCTGGTATGCAGGCAGGCGGGCACGTCATTGGCGATGCGGCACTGCAGACCATGGCCGACGGTTTCAGCGCCGCCGCCGACATCGTCGGCAAGGCCGCCATCCGCGCCGTCAAACACCGCTGGGAACACGTGGAACTCCCCACCAGCCACGTGCTGTCGGTGATGGCCGACTTGGGGATCTGGGCCAGCGTTCAGCCAGCCTTCGACGCGGCCTGGGGTGGGGAACACGGAATGTATGCAGCGAGGTTGGGCACTGAACGGGCCCTCAGCGCGGTGCCACTGCGCTCAATGATCGATGCCGGCGTCCACGTGGCCCTCGGCTCCGACAGCCCCGTGACCCCGTTGGACCCGTGGGGAGGAGTCCGCGCCGCAGCCACTCATCACAACCCAGCGCAGAGACTGAGCGTCTCGGAGGCCTTCGCCGCGCACACGACCTCCGGCTATGACCTTGCCGGTCAGGCTGGCGGCCGCTTGGTTACGGGTTTGCCCGCGACCTACGTGATCTGGCAGGACCCTCCCAAAACAGACCGGCAGTGGCACGGCAGCGGTTTGCCTGAATTCAGCGACCCGCTAGACCCGCTGCCGATGGCCGCGATGACTGTCGTTGGGGGACACGTCGCATTTGACAGAACCGACACCGGAGGATTGCCATGACGTCCACATCAATGACGTCCATATCATCGACGTCCACATCGCCAAATTCACCCGCCAAGGTGTCGACGAGCACCACCGCTCCCGTGCTCAACTTGGACCCCTCGATGGTGGACCGAGCCAGGGACCTCACAGCTCAGGTCGGGCAACCAGTCGTCGACATCGCCCGCGCGCATACGACTGTCTCCGTCGAACGAGCCACGTTGCGCCTAGCTGGGCTACGGGATGCCGATCATGAGCGAGTGCCGTGGGTGAATCATCTTCTGGATGCCGTCCGCGATCAGGTTGGTTTGGAGCACGGTGTCGCGCTGCCGGTCTGGGATGCGTTGTTGCAGGGCCAGGCAACCGACCTGCTGAGCCTTGCGCAACGGGCCAGCGCCCAAGGGGTGACCTTTCGGATACCGACCGGCGATGACCGCGCGGCCACCGTGCAAGCCGCAACCATGGCGGTCGGAGCCGGAATGCAGCGAATCGATGAGCAACGAGTCGCGCGGGACGCGCTGATCAAACGTCATGGTGACCCGGCCCAGCGGCCGTGGATCTATCTCATCGTGGCCACCGGCAACATCTATGAGGACATCCCGCAGGCTGTGGCCGCAGCCCGCGACGGGGCCGATGTCATCGCAGTGATTCGCAGCACCGGGCAGTCCCTGTTGGACTACGTGCCTGAGGGCGCCACCCGCGAGGGCTTCGCTGGCACGTACGCCACCCAGGAGAACTTCCGTCTCATGCGCGCTGCGTTGGATGAGGTGTCGGCCGAGCTCGGGCGCTACATCCGGTTGACCAACTATGCCTCCGGCTTATGCATGCCCGAGATCGCGGCATTGGCCGGCATGGAGCGCCTCGACATGATGCTGAACGACTCGATGTACGGCATCTTGTTTCGCGACATCAACCCCATCCGCACCTTCGTTGATCAGCGCTTCTCCCGGCAGGTGCACGCCCGCGCCGGGATCATCATCAACACTGGGGAGGACAACTACCTCACCACTGCCGATGCGGTCGAGGCCGCGCACACGGTCACCGCCTCACAGTTGCTGAACGAGTTCTTCGGCAAGGAGGCGGGACTAGCCGATTGGCAGTTGGGTCTAGGGCACGCGTTCGAGATCAATCCAGACGTGCCCCAGTCATTCCGCCTTGAGCTGGCCCACGCCCTCCTGGCCCGGCAGTTGTTTCCGGATGCCCCGCTGAAATGGATGCCCCCGACCAAACACATGACCGGAGACATCTTCAAGGGCTACCTCCTGGACGGGTTCTTCAACTTGGCGGGCGCCATGACCGGCCAATCGATCCTGCTTGTCGGGATGATGACCGAAGCCGTTGTGACACCGTTTCTGTCCGATCGCGGGCTGGCCTTGTCCAACGTGCGATACGTGCTGAATGCAGCGGGTGCACTGCACGAGGACTTCCACCCACCCCGTGACGGCTTCATCCAGAACCGGGCCCGTGAAGTCCTCGCCGAGACCGTAACTTTGCTGGAGCACATCGCCACCTCTGCCAGCGGGGCTGACCTCGGCGAGACCCCGAGCACCGCGTTGTTGGACGCGATCGGCTCGGGCACCTTCGGATCGATGAAACGCCCCGCCGATCAGGGCAAGGGCGGCGACGGCGTTTCGCTGCGTGCTCCGGAGTTTTTTAACCCGGCCATCGAACTGCTGGAAACGCAAGGCTGGGGTGGCAGGTCATGAGCAACGTCATCCGACCGTATGGCGACACGACTGGCGATGGAATGGTGCAACTCTCCTTCACTCTGCCTTTGCCACACGACAAAGTCACTGAGGGCGCCGCCCTGCAACTTGCGGCCAAGATGGGCCTGGCTCCGGCGATGCTCGTGCACGCCACCGCGATGGGCCCGGCCCACACGTTCTGCGTCGTCTACGGCTCAAGCACCCATCTGATCGATGTCGATGCGGTCGAAGTGGTCGAGCGGGACTACCCACTGCTGTCACCGAAGGATGTCAACGCGCGGATCAAGGAGAGCCTCGGGCGGCCGCTCGTCGTCGTGGGCGCGTGCATCGGCACGGATGCACACACGGTGGGGATCGACGCGATCTTGAACATCAAGGGCTTCGCCGGCGACAAGGGCCTGGAGTATTACGCCGAGATCGCCGTCATCAACCTGGGCGCCCAGGTACTCGTGCCCGAGCTGGTGCAACGAGCACGCATCGAGCGCGCCGACGCCGTGCTGGTCAGCCAGGTGGTCACTCAGCGTGATGCTCATCTGCACAACACCAGCGAGATGTCAGCTGCCTTTCGTGAGGCATACCCGGCAGGTGAGGTGCCGCTATTGGTCGCTGGGGGGCCACGCTTCGACGAGCGCAGCACTAGCGAGCTCGGCGTCGACCGCATTTTTGGCCGAGGCACTACTCCCGCCGACGTAGCCTCATACCTTGTCCACGCGATCATTGGGAGGCAGCAGTGAGGTCCGAGCCCAGCCTGAGCGCAGAGCACCCAGCCCAGGTCGGAATGGGCGTCCGACACAGTCGATATGTGTCCTATGACCACACCCACTACGCTGGCGATCTAGTCGATGGGGCCTATGGGTTGGCGCTATTTGGCGACGTGGCCACCGAGTTGTGCATCCGCACCGACGGTGACGAAGGGTTGTTCGCCTCCTACAGCGCTATTCAGTTTCACGCCCCCATCCAGGCGGGCGACTGCGTCGAAGTCACAGCGCACCTAGTACGGGTCGGTCGCCGTAGCCGTGAAATGGAGTTCGAACTGCACATTCTCACTCGCGGAAACCCATGTCTTGGGCCTTCGGCAGCCAAGGTGCTTGAACCGCCGATCCTGGCCACCAGTGGCAGAGGAGTTGTGGTGGTCCCAGCGGCCGCCGAGCGCTAAGCCTCCGAGGCTTTCCTTTCGATGATGTCGATCTGCGTGCTCTTTAGCTGCAGGGCCTCCTTGTTGTCATCATGGGCAGCCTGCTCGAGTTGGGCGAGCATCTGCACCAGGCGGCGGGGAATCTGCAGGCTCGAGGCACCCCAATGGGCTATTTCATCGACGCACAGGTCTAGGTACTCCTGCATACCCCACTGCGCGGTCAGCAGGCGCATGTGTCCATCCTGGTCTCGCCAGGGGCCAGGGACCGGATCATCCGCCACAATCTCGCGAAGCACGATATGGAGTTCGTTGATCACTTGAACAGCGGTCGTGGGGTCGTTGATACCCGGAGACAACGCTCTCTCGGCGATATCCACCAACTGGCGCAACCCGAATGTCACGTCTTGGTCCATCGAACGCCGCCACGCGATCGTGATCAGGTCACCGACCTCATCCGACCAGTCGACGCTGGGGTCAGGTCGGGCGATCCGGACTAACGCGATCGGTTGCTCCGGCACCAGGAACGTGCCCAGAGGGTACAAAAGCTCGATCTCCGCGTCGCGCTTCCTGGCCAAGTCGAGCAGTCCAGCAAAATTGACGAAGTTCAGATAGCCGGCGGAAGACGCCACCACCACACGCTGATGCTGGCGATGATCAGCGGCCATCTCGGCAGGGGTTCGGTCCTGATCATTCGCGGCGTGCTGTGTCTTGCGATAGAGCTCCAGCGTCTCCTGTCCGACGGACCGAATGATCGTGTCCACCGAGATTGCCTGCGTGATGTGGTGAATGAAGGCGAGAAACATGGCAACCGAGGTCAGCACGAGCAGGAAGGCCAGAGCCACGGCGAGTTGCGGCACCTTCTCGGCTGAGTCACCCACAGTTCCACTGACATCTCTCATCACTGTCAGCGCATAGACGAACGACGCCGCGAAGACTCCAAGTGTGACTTGCGGCACTCGCTCATTAAGGAAGTTGCGCAGCACTCGCGGCGAAAACTGCGAACTCGCCAACTGCAGAACGACGATCGTGATCGAGAACACCAAGCCGGTGACCGAGATCATCGCTCCGGCGATCGTGGACAACAGGGCGCGTGCACCGTCGGGGCCAGCCGGAAAGAGGAATGGGACGTACTCGGCCACGGCCTTGTCCAACTCTGGGAGGCCCACGCCAACGCCAAACGCCACCAAGCACGACAGAGCAGGGATCACCCAAAAGGGGGAAAATAGTCGGCGCAGGAGTCGCCACTGCTTCTGCCCGGAGCGTCCTAATGCTTCGGTCGTCGAGTTGCCGGAGTTCTGGGACTGGTTCACCCGCTATGTCTACCTGACAACGTCCACCGGCGTGTCACCTCCGACACGCCGGGTTGGCAATGTCTATACCTAATCTGTGCCAATTCCTACCCCCGCGCTGACCTGCAAACATGCGCGTTAATGCAGGTCAAAGAGGAGTTGACAGACATCTACAGAGCAGTAAGTTGAAGACACGTCCGAGTCCGTCCGTTTCAGGAATGGCTCGTGTCGCGAAGGTCATCCTTCGCGGAGAGGACAGGCCAGGGCCTGCGAGCCCAGTAGACAACAGGGGATTTCGTCGCGCACAGCGTGGCTTGTCCCTTGGCCCCAACGGCTCGCTAGGCCCTGGCAACCCTGCGTCGCTGACGTGGCAGAGTTTCTGGTGCCCACGGCATCGTCGCCTAGGGTGTGGGCGTGCTCTTACGCCATATCCTCGCCGCACTCGCGGGGTTCGGTATCTGGCTTGCCTTCCCCGCTGCGAATCTGTGGTTTCTCGCACCAGTCGCAGTAGCGGCTCTTGTACTGGCCCTGACCGGCGTCGGGCCAGGACGCGGCATGGTTGTGGGGTTAGTGGCTGGGTGGGGCTATTTCGTACCGTTGCTGTCATGGTCAGGCATCTTCGTCGGCGCCCTGCCGTGGCTAGCGCTAGCCACTCTGTCAGCCCTGTACATCGCCGCCTTCGGGGCTTTCGTTGCCTACCTGCAGGGACGTGGCGAGGACGCGCGAGTGCGGCCCTTCAGCGTCGCGTCGGTTTGGATGGTGGCGGAGTTTGCGCGTGCCACCACACCATTCGGTGGATTCCCCTGGGGGCGCATCGGCTTTTCGCAGGCGGAGTCGCCAGTGTTGGCCGTCGTGCGTTGGGTCGGCGTTCCTGGCCTCGGCTTCGTCGTGGTGCTCAGCGGTGCCCTGCTGGCCTACGCCGTGCGCGTGATCTTCGTGGGGGACCCCTCTCGCGGGGCCTTCCTGCGGGCGACATCGGCGACGATGGCGACAGCGGCAGCTGCCGGGTTGTTCCTTGCCCCCTCGCTCATCCCACGCCCCAGTGACGGCGAGCCTGTGCAGGTGGCGGCCATCCAAGGCAACGTCCCTGAAATGACCCTGGATTTCAACGCGCAACGGCGTGCGGTGTTGGACAACCATGCCGGGGCAACCCAGGAGAGCGCCGCAGCCGTCGCACGAGGGGACCAAGCCCAGCCGGATCTGGTCATCTGGCCCGAGAACTCCTCCGATATCGACCCCCTTCGGAACGCGGATGCAGCGGCCATCATCGAGGCTGCAGTCGATGCGGTTGATGCGCCCTTGGTGGTGGGTGCCGTCTTGTCACCCCCCCAGGAGGACCTCGCCAATGCCAGCCTGCTCTATCTTCCCGGCCAGGGTCCGGTGCAGTCATACGTCAAACAACGCCCCGTGCCGTTCGCCGAGTACATCCCCTACCGCGATTTCTTCCGTCGGTTCTCCGACAAGGTAGACCTGGTGACACGTGACTTCGGCGCTGGCGATCAGGTGGGGATCCTGGACGTTCCGTTGGGGCAAGGTGCTCAGGCCGAGACGCTAGCCGTTGGCGTTGCGATTTGCTTCGAAGTGGTCGTGGATGACCTGATGGCTCAGAACGTGCGCTCCGGAGCCGAAATCATCATGGTTCCAACCAACAACGCGACCTTCGGCTTCACCGACGAATCCGAGCAGCAACTAGCCGCCTCGCGGGTGAAGGCCGTCGAGCTCGGGCGCTCCATCGTCCACATCAGTACGGTCGGAGTCAGTGGATTCGTCGCACCGAATGGTTCGGTGAGCCAAGAGACCGACCTGTTCACCCAGGCCGTCCTATCGGGCGAAGTGATCAGACGCACTGAGGTCACTCCAGCGGTGCGGCTGGGGCCTTGGCCCGAGCGTGTGGCCGCCGTGAGCGTTGTGGTCCTGGTCCTGCTCACCTTTGGTCGCCGCCGCCGTGTAAGGGCCCAGGAAGGGGCGTGAGCATCCCACCGATGTCACCGCTAGGGCGGGTTTGCGTGTTGGTCCCGACCTTCAACGAATGCGATAGCTTGCCGGTCGTGCTCAGCCGCGTGCGGAGGGTTGTTCCAGATGTCGACATTGTGGTGCTGGATGACAACTCACCCGACGGCACGGGTGCTCTTGCGGACGCCCTGGCGGCCAATGATGACGCGATCACCATTCACCATCGCCCTGGCAAGGAAGGTCTAGGCCGGGCATATGTGGCAGGGATGAAGTACGCACTTGATCGTGGATATGGCGCAGTTGTTCAGATCGACGCCGACGGATCACACCAGCCAGAGCAACTCCCGGCTTTGCTCTCAGCCGCCGATCAGGCCGACGTCGTCATCGGCTCGCGCTGGGTGCCTGGGGGTGCAGTGCGCAATTGGCCGCTGCACCGCAAAGCTCTCAGTCTCGGCGGGAACCTCTTCGTCCGAGTAGCCCTTGGCGTACCGGTGCGCGACGCCACGGCTGGTTTTCGGGTCTACCGGGCAACATCATTGACCGCGATGGGGCTGACGGACGTGGCATCCCACGGCTACTGTTTTCAAGTCGATTTGACCATGCGTGCGATCGACCAAGGGCTGAAAGTGGTTGAAGTGCCCATTGAGTTCGTCGAGCGTGAGCAGGGAACGTCGAAAATGGGCACCAGCATCGTCGCTGAGGCGTTATGCCGGGTGACGCTATGGGGAGCAAAACGACGCATGCACCAAGCAAGACGGGCGCTGGAAAGGCTGAGATGACTGCCACGACCGGATCGACACGGCCGAACAGGCGACGAGGGGCCAGATGGGTGCTGCTGGTGCTGTTGGCGATACCGCTGCTAGAGATCACCACCATCATCGCGGTAGGTCAAGCCATCGGCCCGTGGTGGACCTTTGGGGCCCTGATCGCCCTCAGTGTTTTCGGCGCTTGGCTAGTGCACCGAGAGGGCAGGCGCACCTGGCATCGGCTCCAGCAGTCGCTCAGAAGCGGCAAAGCCCCAGCCAAGGAAGTCACGGATGCGGGGTTGGTCTTGGTCGGTGGGGCGATGCTTCTGACTCCCGGATTCCTGACGGATGCGATAGGCCTGTTCCTCGTCTTGCCGTTGACTCGACCGATCACGCGCGTCTGGTTGCAGGCCATGGTGGCCAGTCGGTTGCTCAGTGGCGTGGGCGCACCGGTAACACCCAGCGACCACCGGTCCACAGCCCGTCGCCCCCCACCCTCCGGTTCGCACCGCCCCCCAACATCGGGAAGCGGTGAGGTGATCGAGGGCGAGATCGTCGAGTGACCAAAAGCCGCCTCGCGGGTTAGGCGGTCCGCTTACGGGTAGGCTTTTCGCCCCGTCGTTCGCGTAGCAGGGCCAAGCGTTCTTCAAGCAACTCTTCGAGCTCGGGGATCGAGCGGCGCTCCAGCAACATGTCCCAGTGGGTGCGCTGCGGCTTGGTTGCCTTCAACTCAGGCTCTGGTCCGTCATTCAATTTGGCGAGCAGTCCACAACGGCACTCCCACACCGGGGGGATCTCGGCCTCGACCGAGAAGGGCAACTCACTGACGTGTCCGTCTGGGCACGTGTAACCGGTGATCGTGCGATCACTAAAGGTGACGCCTTCGTCGCTCTCGAATGACAACCAACTCAGATTGGTGCCGCGCAAAGATCGTTCAGCCATTGTGAAACTCCCCTCGTGTCCATGACACGGTGATAGATGGGTAGTGCTACAGACAGGTAACGCTTCGTCTGGCTCACGTGTTCCATACCTTCGATTCCACACTCAAGGAGCGGTAGGCGAATGAACCAGCGAATAACTGTACCGCCTCATGCGCCGTTGACGCCATTCGAGGCGACGTCGCCGCCGGGATGTGCGGCGCCGCAACACAACTCCGGGCGTGTCTCCCTGCGAGCGTGGCAAGATACGGCTGAGGTCCTCACACCACGACAGGCTGCTCGTTGCCTGCCTCGGCAATTCCGCGGCGCATATCTACTCGTGTCAGTAGCAGGCCACCGATGAGGAAGAAGGCAATCAGCGCGATGATAGACAACCGATAGGACCCGGTGAACTGAAAGATCAGCCCGAAGGCCAGCGTCCCGAGCCAACTCGTGCCACGCTCCATCGCCTGATAGAAGCTGAAGAACTCTGACTCGCGGCCGCGGGGCACCAGTTGGCTGTACATCGAACGTGATAGCGCTTGCGTACCGCCTAGCACGATCCCGATACATACAGCGCAAATGAGCCACACTGTATAGGCACCTTCGGGAACGACGAAGGCGAACGCCACCACTGCCGTCCACATGACCAAGCCACCAAGGACAACGCGCTTGGCACCGTAGTGGCTTGCCAGCCGACCGAAAAGAAGTGCTCCGCCAAAAGCCACGAATTGGACAAGGAGAATGGTGACAATAAGTTGTCCTGCTTCGAAGCCCAATTCCTCCGACCCGTACAGACTCGCTGAGTAGATGACCGTCTGGATGCCATCATTGAAGAAGAGATAGGCCAGCAGAAAGGTCAACGTCTGTGGAAACAGTCGAATTTCGCGCAACGTCGTGCGCAACTGCACCGCGGTTCCCTTCAAGCCCCCGAACTCCGCTGCTACCGGCTCGGCGACGGTGCCCTGCACGGCCCGCAGACCCCATACCGGAATGAGCGTGAAGGTAGCCCACCACAGGCCGGCTGAGAGCAGACTCACTCGGATGGCCATCTCGTAGTTGAGCCCGAGGCTCTCGTGCAACTGCAGCAGTCCCAGGTTGAGTGCCAACAGCACACCGCCGCCGAGGTATCCCAGCGCCCACCCCCGAGAGGACACTGCGTCTCGGTCATCCGGATGGGCGATCCTGACCAAGACCGCGTCGTAGACGACGATTGAAGCGCCCAGACACACATTGGCCACGACCAGCAGGAGCACACCCAACTGCCAGTTCGTCCCAGAAAGGAAGAACATGCCCATGGCCGCGATCGAGCCCGCCCAGGCAAAGGTGGCCAACAGTCGCGTCGGATTCGTGGTCCGGTCGGCAGCCGCTCCGACCACGAGCAGCAGGACGGCTGAGACGATTGTCGCCAGGGTGATCGTGTAAGGAGCGAGCGAACCCACAGCGATGGGAATCCCCAGAACCGAGAGGCTTTCGGTGCACGATTGGCCTTCGGCTAAGTCCGGGCAAACATCTTCGCGGGCTAGCGCGGTGAGGTAAGGAGCGATGAGCACCGTGCCGGTGGTGGTGACGTAGGCAGAGTTAGCCCAGTCGTACCAGGACCACGCACGTTGGTGACCGCGGGTACGTTCTCGCTGTGGATCGGCGATCGACGACGACGCGCTCATGACGTCACAATCCCATAGGCAACGGTCACTACCCGTGAGGTCGTCCACTCGAGTTGCGTACAGGCCCCGCCCGGCACACACTCATCGGGTAATCCACTCGATCTAATGAGGAGTCCACGATGGGTATCGGCGACAAGATCAGCAACTCGTTCGACAAGG